>VXNE01000340.1 GCA_009840715.1 Gammaproteobacteria bacterium | reverse complement strand
CGCCGGGGCTCACCGACGGGCAGAGCTTCCGCCTGCGCGGTCAGGGGGACGCGGGCACGGGCAGCGGCGTTTCCGGGGACCTCTATCTCGAGCTGCGCCTGTTGCCGCATCCCGAGTTCACCGTTGACGGTCTGGACATTCGGTCCGAAGTCACGGTTGCGCCGTGGGAGGCCGTCCTCGGCACCGGCGTCTCCGTGCCGACGCTCACGGGCCGCGTGAAGCTCAAGATCCCACCCGGCACGACCGGCGGCAAGCGCCTGCGGCTCGCGGGCCGCGGCCTGCCCGGGTCACCGGCGGGGAATCACCTGGTGACGGTGCGGGTCGACGTGCCGGCGCACGTCACGCCGCGCGAAAGAGCCCTCTACGAGTCGCTCGCGGAAGCTTCCGACTTCAATCCGAGGGGGTAAGCGAGCCGTACGGCGCGTGCTCAGGAGCGGTCCTCTGCCTCGGCGCACCTGATGCAGAGGGTCACGGAGGGCAGCACGTTCAGCCGCGCCTCGCCGATCTCGTCCCCGCAGCGCATGCAGTACTCGTAGTCGCCGGTGTCGATGCGCCGCAGCGCGATCTCGACGGAACGCAGTTCCGCGCTCAACTCGCCGTCGAGCGCCACGAGCACGCCCTGATTCTCGAGTTCCACCGCCTGTTCGGCGAAGTCCGCCGACAGCGGCTCGGACCGGTGCTGAGTATGGCTCGCGACGCGGGCCATCCGCTCCGCCAACTCCGCTCGCCGCGCCACGAGGTCGCGACGGCGCTGCTCAAGGTCCATGCGGCAACCCTAAACCAACGGGGTAGCCGTGACAAACGGATTCGACCGAAAGTGGCTTCCCCGGCCAGCCCCGTCAGCGTATCGCGATGAACGTCCGCGTATTGCCGCGTTGCACGTACAGGGCGAGCGCGCCGTCCTGTTGGCTGACGACGTCAAAGAACTCGCGCGTGTTCGCGACCTGGCGCCGGTTCACCGCGATGATGACGTCGCCGGCCTGCAGGCCGGCCCGGGCCGGCCCGCTACCCGGGTCCACCCGCATCACTTCCACGCCGCGCACTTCCCCGGCGAGCGGATGCTGAGGCCCGATGTCCCGGAACTCCGCGCCGTCGAACCGGTCGGACGTGCCTCCGATCGCGGCGGCAGTGAACTGTCCTTCCCCGATGGCGACCGTCTTCTCGAGTCGTTCGCCCTCGCGGAGCAGCGCCACGACGACTTCCTCTCCGACGCGCACGAGCCCTACGCGGTTGCGCAGGTCGGCGGCTCCGTCGACGGCCTCGCCGTCGACGCTCACGATCACGTCGTAGGGCCGGATGTCCGCCTGCTGCGCCGGGGAGCCTTCCATGACCTGCGACACGACGGCGCCGGTTGCCGCGTCGAGGCCCAGGCCCTCCGCCACGTCCGGGCTGACGTTCGAGATCACGACGCCGAGCACGCCGCGCCGGACCTCACCGAACTCGAGCAACTGGTCCACGACGGCCGTCACCATGCGGGTCGGCACCGCGAAGCCGATGCCGACGCTCCCCCCGCTCGGCGAGTTGATGGCGGTGTTGATACCGACCAGTTGACCGTCGAGGTCCACCAGGGCGCCGCCCGAGTTGCCCCGGTTGATCGACGCGTCGGTCTGTATGAAGTCCTCGTACCCCTCGTTCCCCCCGACGATGCCCAGGCCGCTGCGTCCCAGGGCGCTCACGATTCCGAGCGTGACGGTCTGGCCCAGGCCGAACGGATTCCCGATCGCCACGACGAAGTCCCCCACCTCCAGCGAGTCCGAGTCGCCAGGCGGGAGGGCCACCAGGTCGTCGGCCTCGATGCGCAGGAGGGCTACGTCCGTGCGCGGGTCGCTACCCACGAGGGTCGCCTCGAACTCGCGGCGGTCCTGCAGCGTCACGACGATCTCTTCCGCGCCGTTGACCACGTGGTGGTTGGTCACGACGAGACCCTCGTCGCTGTCGACGATCACGCCGGACCCGATGCCCTGTATAGGTACGCTCCGCCGACCGGGCGCATTGAAGAAGCGCCGAAATATGGGATCGTCGAGCAGCGGGTTCTGCTGCATGCGGCGTCCCCGCACAGAGATGTTCACCACGGCCGGGGTGACCTCCTTGAGCACGGGCGCGACCGTGAGCTTCTCCATCGGCGCGTCCGCGCCTGCCGCGGCGCCCGCGAGGGCGATGCCGGCCAGGGCAAGCAGCACATGACGGGCGAAGGGGAGGAAATCGGTACGTATCGTCAATGGAACCTCCAAGTCACAACTACAACCCCGCCGTCCCGCGCCCATTATATGGACGCCAGGCGCGACGGCATCGCATACAGTCGACATCGCCGCCATTCCGGTTGCACCGGTGGGCTTGCGGGTCAGCCTCCGTTCAGGTTCCCGGCCCGGTGCGCCGCATCGCCCAGTGACATCCCCGCCGCATGATCTCCCGCGCCTCCGCCACGTCGAAGTCCGCGGCCACGTGGCCGAGGGAGCTGTAGAAGACCCGGCCCGCACCGTAGCGCTTCTTCCAGCAGACGGGCATGACGACGCCCTCCACCCAGTCGATGCCCCAGTGGCGGCCATCGAAGGTGGTGGTCGCCAGCACCTCATTCGACGGGTCGACGTGCATGAAGTACTGCTCCGAGTGCATCGCGAAGTCGGAAAGCCCCGCGACGATCGGGTCGTCCGAGACGATCTGCACCGTGTAATCGATGATCCCGCCGGGATGGCAGATGAACTGGCCGCCGACCATGAACTGGTACTCGACGTTGGCGCGGAAGGCGTCTCCCATGCCGCCGTGCCATCCCGCGCACCCCGTACCGCCGCGCACCGCGCGCAACAGCCCGCGCTCCTCGTCCCGGCCGATGCGGGCCATCGTCCAGACCGGGACGACCAGGTCCACCGTCCCCATGAACGTCTCGTCCGCAAGCGGGGCCAGCGAGTCCGAGACCGTCACGTCGCAGCCGTCCCCGCGAAGCACGTCCGCGAAGATGCCCGCGGTCGCTTCCGGCTCGTGGCCGTGCCAGCCGCCCCAGGTAATGAAGACGCGCGGCTCAGGCATCGAGGGCTCCGTGATCGAGTCCGCGCGGCAGTGGAGCCGGCCGCTCCGGACGGGTCGTCAGTGCGACGTGAACACCGTCGCGGGCGGAGCGGCCGAACGCCTCCATCGCCTCGAGGACATGCAGCGCCAGTTCGCCGCTGCAGCGATGCGGTCGCCCCGTGCGCAGCCCCGCGCACAGGTCCGCCAGGCCGATGCTGCGCACGTTGTCGGTGTAGCCATGGGTCAGGGGCGCTTCCTGCCAATCCCCTCCGCCCGCCGATAGGCGCACGGATCCGCCGAACCGGTTCGGGTCGGGCGCCGACAGGCTTCCCTCGACGCCATGAATCTCGAGCCATCGGTTCGAGTGCCGCCAGACATCGAAGCTCATGACCACGGTGGCGACGGCGCCGCCGTCGAACTCCAGCACTCCCGCCGCATGGGTGTCGACCTCCACCGGAATGGACTCTCCCGCACGCGGCTCCGAGCCGATACGCCGCGTATCGACGCCACGGGCGCACAACGAGGCAACACGCGCAATCGGCCCCAGGGCGTGCACGAGCGCCGTCAGGTAGTACGGGCCCATGTCGAACAGGGGCCCGCCGCCGGCACGGTAGTAGAAGTCGGGGTTCGGGTGCCAGGACTCGTGGCCGTGGTTCATCATGAAAGCCGTGGCCGACACCGGCCTACCGATCGCGCCGGCGTCGATGAGCCCCCGAACGGTCTGGTGCCCGCCGCCCAGAAACGTGTCCGGCGCGCATCCGACCAACAGCCCCGCGCTTCGCGCCTGGGCCAGGACCTCCGAGCCGGCGGCGAAATCCAGTGCGAACGGCTTTTCGCAGTAAACGTGCTTTCCCGCCGAGAGCGCCGCCCGGTTGACGGCCGCGTGGGCGGCCGGCACCGTGAGGTTGAGGATCGCCTCGATGTCGTCGCGGTCGAGCACGTCGTCCACGGGGAGAGGCTCGATCCCGTACTCCCGGCCAATGGCCGCCGCGGCGGCCGGAGCGATGTCCGCGCACGCCACGACCTCGAACGCTCCGAACGTGGTCGACGCCCTCAGGTAGGCCGGTGCGATCGTGCCGCAGCCGACCAGGCCGACCCGTACCGGATCCATCACTCCGCTCACCAAAGACGGCTCGTCCCGCGGCTGCCCCATCCCCGCCATCATAGCCGGCCGGTGCATATAATCGCGGCCCCACGCTTTGCCCGGTCCCGCCGCCCATGATCGAAACCGAAGTCGACATCCAGACCGCCGACGGCGCGATGAACACGTTCATCACGCATCCGGAGGACGGCGGCCCGTTCCCGCTCGTCATCTTCTACATGGACGCGCCTGGCAAGCGCGAGGAGCTCCACGACATGGCGCGCCGCATCGGCACGGTGGGCTACTACGTCGTGCTGCCGAACCTCTACTACCGCCGGGTGCGCGAGTTCCACATGGGCATGCCCGGGGCGACCCGGGAGCGCATGCGGGAACACATGGACGCCACCACGGACGCCATGGTCTGCGAGGACACCCGGGCGCTGCTCGACTTCGCGGCGGGCCGCGACGCCGCGCGTGGCGGACCCGTGGGCGCCGTTGGCTACTGCATGAGCGGACCGTTCGTGTTCGCCGCCGCGGCCGCCTTCCCGGACCGCATCAAGGCCGCGGCGTCATTCCACGGCGTGCGTCTCTACGGCGACAACGCGCCGCACGGCACGGCCGACCGCATCGAGGGCGAGATCTACTTCGGCTGCGCGGAACTCGATCCGCTGGCGCCGCCCTCGATGATCGACCCCCTCGAGGAGCACCTCGCCTCGACCGGCATCGATTACCGCATCGAGTGGTACCCGGGGGCCGACCACGGCTTCGTCTTCCCGACGCGGGAGGGCAAGTACCACAAGCCTTCGGCGGAGCGGCACTGGGAGCGACTGTTCGCGCTGTTCCAGCGCAACCTGTAGCGCCCCGACCGGGTGAGCCGCGAGTTGAGGCCGCGCATCCCGCCACGCAGGGCATCCACCCCACTCCGCACGCACCTGCTGGATCTCCCCGCGCAGGTCACCCCCGATCAGCGGTCCTGGTGCGCGTGTTCGTGCAGCAGCACCCGGTCGTAGATCGCCGTGACGTGCTCGAAGTTCAGGATGAGGGAGTGCGAAATGGGCCGGTGGGGATTGTCGTTGTCGTGCAGGTGGTACTTGAAGCGCTTCTGCTCCTGGCCCTGCAGGAACGCGTCGTAGTCCCGTGTCAACTCGCGGACATCGCTGACGATCTCGGTGCTCCAGGTCGCCCGGAACGGACCCAACACGGCCCCACCCGCGAGGGCAATGGTGATCTCGTGATTGGTGAGGCCCCGTTCTTCGGACATCGGCGACTCCCCTACTTCCACTCGAGACTACCTTATGCCGAGGCGGCGGGGCTTTCCAGAGCGTCGGGCGGGCCGATCATCTGGTAAGCTCGAAGGCTGTCCGACGGGCGCCGGAAGCCGCCGCCCCGGGCGCTCAAGTTCATTTCGTTCGCTCCTGGAGACGCAGCATGGCCCTGACTGGATTCGACCACCTGGTGGTCCGGGTTTCGGACCTGGACGAGGGAATCGCGACCTACCGCGACTGCCTCGGACTCACCCTCGACCGCATCGACGAGAGCGAGCCCCTCGGGATCAAGCAAGCGTTCTTCAACCTGCCGAACGGCGGCTTCATCGAGGTCGTCGCACCCACGGACCCCGAAGGAGCGGTCGGGCGCGCCCTCGAAGGCCGGGGCGAGGGCATCCACACCATCGCCTTCGAAGTCGACGACGTCGCGGAGACCGCGGCGGCGATGCGCGAAGCCGGCGCCCGCCTGATCGGCGAGGGCGGCCCGCAGGTGTTCGTGCACCCGAAGTCCACCCACGGGATCCTGCTGCAGCTTTCCGCGAAGTCCGAGTAGCGGGCGCGATCTTTCTAGGCGCGGGCGGCGTCCACCTCCCGAACCGCCGCAAACCAGCGCCCGGAGTGCGGCAGGCACAGCAGCACCAGGGCGCCCACCTGCATGGCGGAACAGAGCAGTTCCGATGACGTCGCGTTTGCGAACGCGGCCGCCAGCGACTCGGCATTGGCCACGCCCCACGCGGAGGCCGCGAACACCAGGCCGATGGCGACGCGTACCCAGCCCAGCCCGCGGAAGGCGGCGTAGGCCAGCAGCGTCCAGAGCATCACGAAGAAGACCCTGGCGCCGTTGCTGACCACCGTCTCCGGCCAGACCAGCCAGACGACGAGCAGTATGGCCGCGGAGCCCAGCAACAGTCCCGCCGCCACGGAGACGGGCCAGGGGCGTACCGGCAAGTCCGCGGGAAACACGTCCGCTGGCCCAGGCAGACGCTCAGACCACGCGGATCTCGTCGCCCGGAGCGATCACGCCCCCCTCGACGACACGCGCCCGCAAGCCGCCGCGATTCGCAAGCGCCTTCACGACGTCGGAAGCGGACACCGACGGGGTCGCCAGCCGCCTGCCGAGGGTTGCGCACGGGTCGCAGGGTTCGAGCCCCTCGAGTAGCGCCGTCCCGACCGCGAACCGCCTGCCGACCAGAGGGTTCAGCTCCACCCCCCTGGTGAGCACGTTGCGCCGCGTCGCCGAGCCGTCGACATCGAGACTCGTGGTCGTGTTGAAGGCCGCGACGGCCTCTGCCTCGATGAAGGTCACCTCGCTGGCCGGCACGCCGTCCGGCTCGGCGTGGTGGTGGTCACCCTCGATACCGCGCCCCGGCACGAGCGTGCCCTGGTCCAGCGTCATGCAGGGACCCCCGCGCTCAGGGGCGACATGGATGGCGACGACGGTCACTCGGCGGCCTCCAGCGCAACGACGAAGTCCAGTTCGACCTTGCCCTGGCGGAGTTCGATGGCCTCCTGGTATTCCGGCGAGTTCCAGAACGCCAGGAAGTCGTCCAGCGAACGAAACCGCTCGACGGCGATGAACCCCTCGGTCGGCATCGTGCCCTCTACCAGGTGCAGCCCCTCGCCATCACTCCGCGCCAACAGCTCGATCCCGGCCGCCTGGGCGGGAGCCGTGGCGACCTCCGCATAGGCCTCAAGGCCCGCGGCGTCGATCATGCGCCCCCCCACGACCACGTAGGCGGCGGGCGCGGCCTGGCTCTCGGCCCAGGCAACGCCCATCGAGGCGCCCAGCACGAGTCCCACAACGAGGGCGGCGACGGCGAGTACGGTTCGCATGGTTCTTTCCTCGAAGATTTGGTGCGCGAGGCTACGTTGGGAGCAACGGAAAGGAAAGCCCCGATGCCGGTCGCGGTCGTCGCCCCGGTCCCCTTGGCCGAGGCGCGGCGCCGCGATACCTTTGCCGGATCGCGAGCGTTTCAACCGCCCAAAGGAGAACGCGATGAAACTGATGAATCCCTGCGGCGTCTTCGCGACGCGGGACGCTCCGCTGGCTCCGCGCGTCGCCCTCGGCCCGGACGTCACGGTGGGCCTGTTCGCGAACGACAAGAAGAACGCGGACGTGATGCTCGACCACGTGCGGAAGGGGCTCGCCGATACGGTCGGTGTGTCCGAGTTCCGCTGGTTCCGCAAGGAGGCGACGGAGCCGGCCGCGTTCACCGGGGAGTTCCTCACCGAATGCGACGCGGTCGTGGGGGCGGTCTGCGACTGAGGCTCGTGCACGTCGTGGTGTATCCATGACTGTATCGAGCTCGAGCGACAGGGCATTCCGTCGGTGGCGATCTGTACCGACGAGTTCTTCACGCTCGCCAAGGCCGAGGCGACCGGCTGGGGCCTGTCCGGCCTGCCGGTGGCGGTGGTGCCGCACCCCCTCGCGAACCGCGACGCCGACGCATGCGGCCGCTTCGCGCGCAACATCCTCGCCGAGATCGCGGAGGCGTTGAGCGGAAACCCGGAGGAGCTCGCCGCGAAGTACCGGGCGAAGCGCCCCACCGGCGGCGGACGCCTCCGCTACCACGCCCTGTTCGACAGCGAGTTCAACGCTCCGGACGCCCCCGACCGGATCGGCGGCCCGGACGGCATCGAGGCGCTCAACCGCCTGTTCGTTTCCCGCGGCTGGACCGACGGGCTCCCGGTGCTGCCCCCGACGCCGCAACGCTGCGAGGCCATGCTCGGCGGCCGCGACCCTGATGAAGTCGCCGCCATCGTCGAGCCGCGACTCGGCCGCGCAACGTTG
Source organism: Gammaproteobacteria bacterium (assembly GCA_009840715.1). Lineage (GTDB taxonomy): Bacteria > Pseudomonadota > Gammaproteobacteria > Pseudomonadales > Azotimanducaceae > VXNE01. The sequence goes on along the minus strand of VXNE01000340.1, from coordinate 12,700 downwards.
GGGAGAATCGCCGCGAACGCCGTCATGGCGGGCTGCGAACCGGCGCACTTTCCCGTCGTGCTCGCCGCGACGCGCGCGATGTGCGACCCGGCGTTCAACCTCAAGGCCATCCAGTCGACGACCCATCCCTGCACCGTAGCCTGCCTCGTCGGCGGCCCCGCGTGCGAGGAACTCGGCATCAACGGAACCTACAACGCCCTCGGCCAGGGCCACCGGGCAAACGCGGCGATCGGCCGTGCCCTCCGGCTCATCCTGATCAATATCGGCGGGGCGTCGCCGGGCGCGCTAGATCGCTCCACGATGGGCTCCCCGGCGAAGTACACGTTCTGCTTCGCCGAAAACGCCGCCGCGAACCCCTGGCCGTCCTTGCACGAGGACCTCGGCCTCGACCCGGCCGCCAGCCACGTGACCGTGTTCGGCGTCGAGGGGCCCCACAACGTCAACGACCACTATGGACGCACTGCCGAAGAAATCCTGCTGACCGTTGCAGGCACGCTGGCGTCACCAGGGGCGAACAACTTCTACCTCGCGGGCCAGCCCGTCGTCATCCTGGGCCCCGAGCACGCCGCGGTCATCGCCGGGGACGGCTTCTCCAGGGCCGACGTGAGGCGTTTCCTCAGCGAGCATGCCATCGTGCCGCGCGCACTGGTGTCCGACGCCATGCTCGCGGAACTCGAGGAACGCCTTCCTCACCACCTCGTCGGCGAAAGAGGCAGCGGCGGCGTACGGTTCGTCAGCGACCCTGACGAACTGATCGTGCTGGTGGCGGGCGGCGCAGGGCGACACTCGGCGGTGCTCCCCACGTTCGGGCACTCGACGCGGGCGGTTACGCGGCGGGTCACGTAGGAGCGAGCCTGCCCGCGAGGTGGTCAGACCCCTCGTCGAACCAACACAACCAGGCGTTCCGCCAGTTCGTCGGCGGTGTGTGCGTCGATGATCGACTCGCCCACGGACGCTAGCAGGGCCCACTCGTCCACCCGGTCGAGCAGAGCGCGGACCTGTTCCCCTGCGTCGCCCCCAAAGCGTCGCGTGGCCTGCCGCACCAGCAGCTCGCGTTCCTTCGCCAAGCCCTCTGCCACGCCCTCCGCGCGGCCCTCCGCGCGGCCCTTCGCGCGGCCCTCCGCTCGGCCTGCCGCCACGGCATCCCTCCGCCAGCCTTCGATCGTCTCCTCCAGCCGTGAGGTCAGCACGGTCACGTCTTCCATCGCCAGTAGTTCCTCCATGCCCGGCAGGGCCAGATTGTAGTGCTCGTTGAGCCGGGAGAGCCAACGGGCCACCGTGTCCCGCAATCCGCCGTCTCTCAGACCCCGCACTGTCTCCCACAGCGGCGCCACAAGATCCGCGCGGTCGCGTGCGAACTCGATGCCGACCATCATCGAGACGACGTCGCCCGCGACATGCGGCCTGTCCCGAAGGGTCGAGAAGTCGAGCACCCAGTACCCCCATGGATGGAACGCGGCCAGACCCGGCGCCACGCTCGCCCGGCCGAGTACCGTCGGCGCACCAACGAGTTCCGACGTCGCCGTGGCCGCGCTCCAAGGCGCGCGTCCGTTGTACAGCAGGATGCAGAGCACCAGGCACGGTTCGCCCGACGCGAGCGCGTGCTGGGCCCGCAACTCTCGATACAGCTCGTTCCCATGGTCGAGGAAGCGCAGCGCCATCAGGCCATCGCGCCGAGACTGGAACTCCAGGTTCAGGAACATCAGAGCCGGATAGCCGTGCGGAAGCGCATCCTGCCTGAAGGCGACCTGCCAAACCTGATCGGCGCGCCGCAGGCGGAAGCCGCGCGTCACCCACTCTGGCGAGATCTTGCGTAGCGTGCGCAGGTCGAGTGCTTCGATCACGGAGCGCGGGAGTGGTCCTTCGGGCTCAACGAGATAGCGGCGTAGAACGTCCGTCACTGTCTTGCGGTGGCAACAGAGCGCCTTGTAGATCGCGTCGAAGGGAAACCGTGCCGACCCATCGTCGGGGGTGTTGGGCTTGTCCATGTGGCCACAACCTAAAGCCCCTCAAGCGGCCTGTCGTCAGGCGATCTCTCCGATCCACGTAGGAGATCGGCCATGCGTGACGAACGGGGTACGCAACCGGTAGCGGGAACCGCGGCGCCCGCCCTTGCCGATGGCGCCTGCAGGGCAACGACGACACGGCCCGGGAACCGTCGATCGAGATGCCCTTGCCCGTGCCCGCGCTGACTACCCGTACGCAGCGAGGAACTCGTGAGGAGGAACGAGCGCAATCCCGCGCCATGGGTGCAACGAGAGCAAGTCCCGATCACCAGTGAGGACCACTTCGCTCTCGGAGTCCAGGGCAAGGGCAAGCAGCCGGTTGTCGTCCGGGTCGCGGCGATCTTCCACGATCGAGAGTACGGGGATCGTCCTCGCAATCCGGAGAACGCGACGCAGGAACTCCTCTCGATCCGCGAGGGAGATGTAACGATCGAACTTCTCCCGGGAGAGCACGTCGGCCAGTTCCTCGATCAGCGCGTCCGACACGACCACTTCATGGTCGTCCAGGGCCCTGTCGACGGCACGGGCCGAGGTCGAACTCGACAGCAGGAGCCGGCTGACCCACGCGTTCGTATCGATGACGACCCGCACGCGTCAGGGTGCGAGCAACTCGTCCAGTTTCTCCTCGGTGAAGCCGCGCGCCCGCGCCGCATCGGACACTCGGTCGCAGAAGCGTTGGAACTCCACGACGTTGGCGGCGGTCAAGCGCCGATAGTCCAGGGGTGAGAGGACGACGGCCACTTCGCGGTTCTGACGGCGAATGGTGACTGGCTCGCGCTGCGCGGCGTCCAGCACGGCGGCAAGCCGCTGCTTGGCTTCAGATGCCGATATATAGCGCATGGTTGTCTATTTTGTCTAAAACCATTGATTAGACGATCAATTTGCGCTGGCGTTCCTGCCCAACGAAATCCCATTCCGACCAGTGGTCGCACAACCTGGCGACGGAAGTGCCCCAAGGATCGTACGACTCCGGATAGTCGAGGAACTGACCGAAGTACCCGCGGTCCGGATGGTCGCTGACGCCGTGGCCCACGCGCCGCGTCCCCTCGTGCGGGTTCCCCTCGCGGAGCCGCCGGATGCGGAAGTAGACGTTCATGCGCGGGTGTGGACCATGGTTCGGCGTCGCGGTGTGCGGGCAGGCGTGCAGGGCAATCACGGCGTCCCCCGCGGCGAGCAGGATGGGAGTGAGTTCGGGCCATGCCCAACCGTCGATGGCCGGGGCCGCGGCCGCCTCCCGCGCCCGGGCGCGTACCGTCGCCGGCAGCCCGTTGAACACGGGGCGGCCGTCCTCGTCGATGCGGATGCGCGGCCAGCCGGGACCCTCCGGCCCGATCACGCCGCCGCTGTCGCGCTGCATCCGGAACGCCGCCTCGACCTCCTCGTGCACCCCTTTCATCACGGCGAACTGGCCGTTGCCCGGCTCGAGCTGGTCGTTCAGCGCGATGCCCACCAGCGCCGTGTAGCTGCCGAGCGAGATGCGGCGGTCAGGATCCTGCCAGAGCAGGCCATCGTTGGTCCCGCGCCGCTCGTCGTCTTCCCCGAAGTAGCGCGTCGCATCCCGCGGCCGGCCCCGTTCGGGCTCGATGTCCTCCGCCCGCGTGGGCATCGGCCCCGACCAGCTTCCGTCCACGTGCGCCGCCGGCTTGCCGCCGAGCAGGTCATGACCGGGCGTGACCGCGATCTGGCAGCTGACCACGTCGGGAAACGGCCCCATCTCGGCGCGCAGCATTGGTGCAAGGCTACTCTCGCCGAACAGCCCAACCATATCCGGGTGCGTCGCCAGCTTCGCCGGCGCGAGGAGGCGGCGCGCCGTAGGCGGCATGCCCGCCAGGATGCGTTCCCGTGCCCGCGCCACCCTGTCCGGCTCCACCGCACCCCGGACGATGACGAACCCGTCCCGCACGAAGTCACGGCGCTGCGCCAGCGTCAGCGAAGTCGGGCCAGAGGTCTTCCGCTCCATCCGCGAAATGGTAGCCGCGCGTCCACCCGCATTGACAGCGACCGCTCCGGGGGAGACGCTGCACCCATGTCCGACGACTACCAGCGGATTCGCGAGTTCGGCTTCCACACGCGCGCCGTCCACGCGGGGGCGCGCCCGGAACCGACGACCGGTGCACGCGCCGTCCCGATCTACCAGACCTCGAGCTACGTCTTCGAGGACCCCGAGTCCGCCGCCGCGTACTTCAACCTGCAGGAGTACGGCAACACCTACTCCCGCATCATGAACCCCACTGTCGCCGCGCTCGAGGAGCGCCTCGCGAACCTCGAGGGCGGCATCGGCGCCGTGGCCTTCGCGAGCGGGCTGGCGGCGCAGTCGTCGGCGCTCTTCACCATGCTCGTGCCCGGGGACCACATGGTCGCCTCGGCGGCCCTCTACGGCGGCACGGTCACGCAGCTCAAGCACCTCGCGCGCAAGCTCTCCGTCGAGCTCACCTTCGTCGATCCGGACTCCCCGGCCGACTGGGCCGGCGCGGTCCGGGACGAGACCCGCGTGCTGTTCGCCGAGACCATCGGCAACCCGGGCGGCAACGTCCTCGACATCAAGGCCGTCGCGGCGATCGCGCACGATGCCGGCGTCCCCCTGCTCGTGGACAACACCTTCGCGACCCCTTACCTGTGCCGCCCGATCGAATGGGGCGCCGACATCGTCGTGCACTCCGTGACCAAGTTCATCGGCGGCCACGGCACGAGCATCGGCGGCGCCGTCGTGGACTCCGGGGAGTTCGACTGGTCGAACGGCAAGTTCGCGATCGTCGCGGACCCCTCCCCCGCGTATCACGGGCTCGCCTTCCACGAGACCTTCGGCAGCTACGGCTACCTGATGAAGCTGCGCGCCGAGACGCTGCGCGACCTCGGCGGGGCCATGAGCCCGCTGAACGCCTTCCTCTTCATGCAGGGACTGGAGACGCTTCCCCTGCGCATGGAGCGGCACGTCAGCAACGCGATGACCGTCGCGGGCTGGCTGTCGGAGCGCGACGACGTCGCGGGCGTGCGGCATCCAGGGCTACCGGATGGCCCGTACGCGCCGCTGACCGCCAAGTACCTGCCGAAAGGCGCCGGCGCCGTGTTCTGCTTCGACCTCGACGGTGGGCGCGAGGCGGGCCAGGACTTCATCCGGGGCGTGCGGCTCTTCTCCCACCTGGCCAACGTCGGGGACGCGAAGAGCCTCATCATCCACCCCGCGAGCACCACGCACCGGCAGCTCGGCGACGACGAACTCGCCGCCGCCGGCATCGGGCCCGGCACCATTCGCCTCTCGATCGGCATCGAGGACCCGCAGGACCTGATCTGGGACCTCGAACAGGGCTTCGCACGCATGCACGGGAACGGCACATGACAGACCTCTCGGCCTACCAGGACCCCGAAGTCATCCAGCGCGTCCTGCACCAGGCGCGCACGGTGGCCATCGTCGGGCTGTCCTCCAACGTGCTGCGCGCAAGCAACTTCGTCGGCTTCTACGCCGCGCGGCACGGCTACCGCGTCATCCCGGTGAACCCGCGTGAGGAGGAAGTCCTCGGCGAACGCTCGTATCCGAGCCTGTCGGACGTCCCGGAGCCGGTGGACCTCGTGGACGTCTTCCGCGCCCCCGACGCCGTCCCCGGCATCGCCCGGGAGGCGGTGGCGACCGGCGCGCGCGCCCTCTGGCTGCAGTTCGGCGTGATCAGCCCGGAAGGCGCCGAGATCGCGACCGGCGGTGGCCTCGCCGTGGTCATGGACCGCTGCTTCAAGATCGAGCACGCGCGGTACATCGGCCGCATGCACGTGCTCGGGTTCGATACAGGCGTGATCTCAGCGCGACGCCAGGCGCCCTGAGGGCCGGACACAACACGGACCCTATGCCGGATCGCGAAGGGAGGGAAGCCCTGGCCTCTGAACCACGAGACCTCGACGGCCTCGTCGAAGGCGCGGTCAACCTGCGCGACCTCGGCGGACTGCGGACCCGTGACGGCGCGCAGGTCCGTCCGCGCCGGCTACTGCGTTCCGGACTGATGCACGCGATCACCGAGGCCGGTCTTGGCACCCTTCGGGACACCCTCGGCATCCGGACCGTCATCGACTTTCGCGACCCCGGCGAGCGGGAGCAGGACGGGCTGGTGGACTGGGCGCGCCACGGCGTGACGGCCCTGCACCTGCCGCCCCTGTCCGACGCCGCGTTCGTCGCGCAGCAGCGGGCGGTGGCGGGGGAGCAGGCCGCGGCATGGAAGGCGTCGGCGCCCGGAGGCGGTTTCGAGAGGGCGATGTACCGCGACCTCGTGCGCGGCGACACCGGCAGGCGCGCCTACCGCGCGTTTCTGGAGCGGCTCGCGGACCCGGCCACGGGTCCCACGGTGTTCCACTGCAGCGGCGGCCGCGACCGGACCGGCATCGCCGCCGCCCTCGCGCTGACCGTCCTGGGCGTCGACGAAGCCCTCATCTGCGAGGACTATCGCGTGAGCGGAGAGCAGCTCCGCCCGCACACGCGCCACTTCGTCGAGCAGTTGGCGACGTTCGGGCTCACGGAACCCCAATGGCTACAGCTCGTCCAGTGCAGCGCGGCCACCATGGCGGGACTCCTGGACGACCTGCGGGCGGAGTACGGGTCCCCGATGGGTTACGTCGAGGCCATCGGGGTCGGCGTCGAAACGGTAGCGAAGATCCGCGGGGCACTACTGCGCTAACGTCGCCTGGGCCGAGCGCCAGTAGAACCACGAGACGGCACTCAAGGGCGTCCCCGACGTCTACCCTGGCCGCACCCAGATCGGGGAACTCCACGCCCGTTCCTGGATCGTTGCGGGCAGGTCCGGCCGCCGCGACGTGCCGGCGCGAATCGCATCCCACGTGGACCAACGGCAGGTGGGGTTCTCCAGGACGCGCACGTAGTAAAAGGCGCGCTGGCCCGGTTCATAATCGGCGTCCTCCCAGGCGGCCTCCAGCTGCGCGGCGCCCGGCTCCGGGGCGTAGGCACAATTCGCCACGTCCACGATGGCGCCGTTGTCGGGACAGCGGTGCGTCTGCGGATCCACGGCCAGGCCGTCAGAGCAGGCGACATCGAAGACCTGCTCCCGTCCCCGGCCGTCCTCCAGCCAACCCTTCACGATCTGCAACCGCTGCAGCTTCGCGCCGGCGGGGTCCGCCATCGCCCACGCCTGGAAGGTCGGCCTGCCTTCGCCGGCCGTCACCTCGGCGCCCTGCGCTACCGGCGTCTGGAACCCGCCCGTCAGGCGCACCTTGATGCGCGGGCCGCTGGTGCCGAACGTCTCCCGGCGCCGGAACGCCTCGTAGATAGCCTCGCGGGTGTTCTCCGGCGCCCACACGCCCGCGAGCGCCGCGGCGCCGTGATACCGACTCGAAGTTTCCCGGTAGGCCAGCACCGCCTCGTCCACGGGAACGGAGCCGAACCGCTCCACGGGCGCGTGCGCACCGTACTGGATCGTGAATGCCTCCTCGGAGTAGGTCTGGCCCGCGATGTGCGTATCGCTCGCCGCCACGATGCCGTAGCGGTACGGGTTGACCCCGAGGCGCTCGTCGAACTCGAGGCCCTGCAGGAGCGCGTCGCGCACGTAGCTGCCCTTGGGATCGCTCCGCGCATGTGGCCCGAGCTTGAACGGCCGGATCTCGAAGTCGGCCCACTCGTCGTTGGGCGATAGGAACGGGTGCGTGTCCGACGTTCCCTTCATCTGGGCGATCTCGACCAACGGCTCGTTGCGCATGCGCCGTTCCGCGTAAGCGACGTCCATGGGCGAGCCATCGAAGTACGTGCCTTCGAACATCCGCCCGCCGGAGAGGTTCGTGTTGTGCGGGATCGCCAGCGCCTCGATGCCGTCGGCCCGGTGCCGGTCCATCCAGTCCCACAGGTCTTCCGGGTTCAGCGTCTCGATGCGGCCGATCAGGAGTTCCGGCACCCGGGTGTCCCGGTAGACGACCACGCGGTGCTGGCCGTCCATGTTCTTCTCCGGCGTGAACTCGAAGCCGATGAAGGTGGTGAACGTGCCCGGATCGTTGTGTCGCTCCGCGGCCGCCTGGATGTCCTTCCACGCGGTCTTGAGGTCCGCCTCGACCACCCGGTCGTGCGGGAAGCGGAACGCGTCGCCGAAGTCGTTGCGCGCGATGATGTCCTGCACGACCGGGTCGTCCCGGTACGGATGGTCCGGGTCGTGTTTCGACGCCCACCATTGCCCGAGGAAGAAGTAGTGGTCGGTGACCGCGTAGAAGTCGAGGGGTGTATGAAGCTGGATCGTGGCGCCGGCAGGGGTCACCATCGGCTTGCCCTTCGCGAACTCGTAGGCATCGTCCGGCGAGGCCACCGTGCCGAAGAAGAACGAGTCGTAGGAGTAGCGCGTGTGGATGTGGAGATCGCCGAAGTAGGCGTTGCGCGTGTCGGCCATGACGGCCATGGCAGCAAGACACATCAGCATCAGCACGGACCCGCGGGTGGCGGTCCACTGGATCATCAACAGGCCCCCAAGCCAGGCTCGCGGACCAGCCTAAGCGCATGTCTGAGTCCGGTCCAGATGCGCACCGTGAAGAGTCCGGCAATCGCGGAACGCACATATGTACAAAATTGTATAGTAGGCTCGGCCACGTCAGCTTGGCGTCTCGAAGAGGAACCGACCATGCCGCCCGCAAAGGGTCAAGAGCCCCAACCGGAGCACATCGAGCCGGTCAAGCGGCTCAGCGTGAATCTGCCCGAGAGCCTGCACCTGCGCTTCAAGACGGCCTGCAGCGCGACGCGTCGCCGCATGGTCAGCGAAGTCCTCGATCTGGTCGAACGCCGCACCGCGGAGCTCGAGGAGGAAGCCGGTTTGTGGCGTAGCGGCGACGACCCGGCAGCGCGCCGCCGCGGCGTGATCGAACGAGCGTTGGCCTGCAATCACCCGACGGGCGACATCGACGAGATGCTGGCGGACATCGAGCGGGGTCGTGATCTTCGTTGACTCCAACGTCCCCATGTACCTCGTGGGCGCGTCGCACCCGAACCGGGATCGGGCGGCGGAGTTCCTCGCACGAGCCCCGTCCGAGCGCCTCGTCACAAGCGCGGAGGTCTACCAGGAGGTTATCCACAGGTACGCATCGATCTCGCGACGCGAGGCGATCGGCGATGCATTCCACCTACTGGACGATCTCGTCACCACCGTGTTCCCGATCACCCGGGCCGATGTCGGGCTGGCGGAGGAGATCATCGCGGCGCATCCCGAGCTGTCGAGTCGGGACTGCCTGCACCTCGCCGTGATGCAGGCCAACGGCATCTCTCGCGCCCTGACTTTCGACCGCGGATTCGCCGCGTACCCCAACGTCACCGTCCTGCCCTGAGGACCGCCGTTCCAGCCCCGTTTTCGGTCCTCCGTTCTGGCGTCCGAACGGGCGCGCCTGTATAGTACCGCCCGCTTTCGCCGGCCGCCTTGGGGAGCCGGCGCACCGGCGCGACACTCACGACGAAATCACGGCGAAGAGGAGCCACTTCGGACCGCCGATGACGGAAGGTCACGACATCCTGCCGTTCTTGCTCTATGCGCTTACGGTGGCCGCGCTGCTCGCCGTGTCCCTCACCGCCGCATGGTTCATCGGAGCCAAGGCACGGCACGGCGGCGCCCGGACCCTCCCCTTCGAATCCGGCGTCGTCCCGGCCGGCGATGCCGAAGAGAGCCGGTTCTCCATCGAGTTCTACCTGATCGCGATGTTCTTCGTGATCTTCGATCTCGAGACCATCTTCATCATCGGCTGGGCGGTCGCCTTCTTCGAGCTCGGGTGGCGCGGCTACATCGGCGCCGGCGTGTTCATCGTCATACTGCTGGTCGCGCTGGTCTACGAGTACCGAAGCGGCGCACTGGACTGGGGCATCAAGAGCCGCCACGCCCGTACGCCCGGCTACGCTCGGGCCGGCGCGGGTGACAGCGCCGGGAGCGGTTGATCCCGTGCAGTGGCGACTCATCAAGACGGAAGCGGACGCCCCGATGGCGGCCGTGGACGCGGCCTACGAGGAGGACGCGGCGCGCGGCGTCCTGACGGCGAAGCTCGAGGACCTCGTTGCCTGGGGTCGGGCCAACTCGATCTGGCCGTTCAACTTCGGGCTCTCGTGCTGCTACGTGGAGATGGCGACGGCGCTCACGTCGCGCCACGATGCCGCCCGCTTCGGCGCCGAGGTCATTCGCGCGACGCCGCGCCAGGCGGACCTGATCGTCGTGTCCGGCACGGTGTTCCGGAAGATGGCGCCCGTGCTGCAGCACCTCTACGAACAGCTCCTCGAGCCCCGCTGGGTGATCTCCATGGGCTCGTGCGCGAACTCGGGCGGCATGTTCGACGTCTACAGCGTCGTGCAGGGCGCCGACAAGTTCCTGCCCGTCGACGTCTACGTACCCGGGTGCCCACCCCGGCCGGAGGCCTTCATGCAGGGCCTGACGCTCCTGCAGGAGTCCATCAGGAACACCCACCGGCCGCTCTCCTGGATGATCGGGGAGGACGGCTCCGTGTCGAAGTACGCGCCGAGCCAGCGCGACAAGCGCAACGCCGCGCGCATGGAAGTGTCGACCCTTGCGGAACCGACCACGGTCGGCGACGCGCCCCTGTCGGACGCGCTGTTGAAGCGGCGGTAGCGGACCATGAGCGAAGTCGTCGTCGAGCCTGGCCTCGAACCAGGCTCTCTCTCGCGAGGGGCAAGCCCCTCGGGCTCCCCGGCTGAGGGCTCCGTCACCGCGCTGCGCGCCCGGTTCGGGGAAAGCTGCGTCACCCAGGCAACCGCGGACGGCATCCCGACGCTCTGGGTCGACAGGACCCAGGTGGTCGACGTGCTCCGCCACCTGAAGCACGAAGAGGGGTTCGAACTGCTCTTCGACCTGTCGGCGATCGACGAGCGCACGCGGCAGTCCCGCGACGGCCAGCCGGACTCCGACTTCACCGTCTTCTACCACGTGATGTCGCTCCGCCACGACAGCGACATACGCATCAAGGCGGCGCTCCCCGAGCAACGCGCCTCGCTTCCCACGGTCACTTCGGTCTACCCGGTGGCGGACTGGTACGAGCGAGAGGCGTTCGACATGTTCGGCATCGACTTCGCCGGACACCCGAACCTGCGCCGCATCCTGACGCCCCCCCACTGGGAGGGGCATCCGCTGCGCAAGGAGCATCCGGCGCGGGCCACGGAGATGGACCCGTTCACGATGACCCCGGAGTTCCAGGAGTCGCAGCAGGAGGGGCTGCGCTTCGTGCCGGAAGAGTGGGGCATGAGCCGGGAGGCCCAGCACACCGACTTCATGTTCCTGAACCTCGGCCCGAACCACCCGAGCGTGCACGGCGTGTTCCGCATCGCGCTGCAGCTCGACGGCGAGGTGATCGTGCAGGCGGTGCCCGACATCGGCTACCACCACCGCGCCCAGGAGAAGATGGCGGAGCGCCAGAGCTGGCACACCTACATCCCCTACACCGACCGCGTCGACTACCTCGGCGGCGTGATGAACAACCTGCCCTACGTCATGAACGTCGAGAACATGGCGGGCATCGAGGTGCCGGACCGCGCCCAGTACATCCGCGTGATGCTGTCGGAGTTCTTCCGCATCGCGAGCCACCTCCTCTTCTACGGCACCTATGCCCAGGACGTCGGCCAGATGTCGCCGGTCTTCTACATGTTCGCGGACCGCGAGCGCCTGTTCTCCATCGTCGAGGCGATCACCGGCGGCCGCATGCACCCGAGCTGGTTCCGCATCGGCGGCGTCACCCAGGACCTGCCGAAGGGCTGGGACCGGATGGTGCTCGACTTCGTGAAGTACATGCCGAAGCGCATGGACCACTACGAGAAGATGGCGCTCAAGAACAACATCCTGAAGAAGCGCTCGATCGGCATCGGCGCGTACACCACCGAGGAAGGCCTCGAATGGGGCATCACCGGTCCCTCGCTGCGGGCGACCGGCTGCGACTGGGACCTCCGCAAGAACCGCCCCTACAGCGGCTACGACCAGCTCGAGTTCGACATCCCGACCGCCGAGAACGGGGACGTCTACGACCGCGCCGTCGTGCGCGCGGAGGAGATCCGGCAGAGCCTGCGCATCATCGAGCAGTGCGCCCGCGACATGCCGCCCGGCCCCTACAAGGCGAACCACCGGCTGACCACGCCGCCGGCCAAGGAGCGCACGATGCAGGACATCGAGACGCTCATCCACCACTTCCTGAACGTCAGCTGGGGTCCCGTGATCCCGCCATGCGAGTCCGCGACGACCATCGAAGCGACCAAGGGCTGGAACTCCTACTACTCGGTGTCCGACGGCGGCACCATGGCCTACCGCACGCGGATCCGTACGCCGTCGTTCCCCGCGCTGCAGCAGATTCCGTTCATCAGCAACGGCTTCATGGTGGCCGACCTGATCGCCATCATCGCGAGCATCGACTTCGTCATGGCGGACGTGGACCGATGAGCGAACCGGCGCACGGCCTCCAGCCCATCGAGCAGTTGTCCGACGAGGAGGTCGCCCTCATCGAGCACGAGTGCGCGCACCTGCCGGACCGGCAGTCGGCCGCCATCGACGCCATGATGATCGTCCAGAAGCACCGGGGCTGGGTGTCGGACGCGAGCCTGGCCGCGATCGGGCGGCTCCTCGGCATGTCCGTCGCCGCCCTCGACGCCATCGCGACCTTCTACAACCGCATCTTCCGCCAGCCCGTGGGCCGTCACGTCGTCATGGTCTGCGACAGCGTGAGCTGCTACATGTGTATATTATACACAAATC
>VXNE01000089.1:20636-21427 GCA_009840715.1 Gammaproteobacteria bacterium | reverse complement strand
CACATCCTGGTCCGTGCGCGAGTCGGGCGCCGCCGATGAAGATGCCGAGAATCGCCCACGGGGCGTTGGTCAACGCAAGCGCCTCGAACTCGCTCACGTCGACCCGTTCCCCGGCGCCGGTGCGCAGACGCCGCAGGAGGGCCGCCGCCGCCCCGACGTGCCCGGCAACGCCGGCGATGTAGCCGGCCTGGTGGACCGGCAACTGGAGCGGCGGCTCGTCAACAAGCCGGTTGATGGCGCTCCAGCCGACCCTGGCACACGCGGTCAGGTTGTTGCCGGGAACGTCTGCGAGCGGTCCCTCGAGGCCGTGGGCGGTGATGGACAGGTGTACCGCGTCGTCCGGTAACGCCTGAAGGGCCGCCTCCAGCGTCCCGGGCCACGGCGGCGCCGCAGTAGTGACGAGCACGTCGGCGCCGGAGACCGCAGCGCGCACCTCGTCGACGTTGCGGACGACGACCGAACGCTTGTTCCGGTTCGCATAGGCGTGGAGCACGGAACGGTCCAGGCCAGGCTCGCCTTCGAGAAATGGGGGCTCCTGTCGCAGGGGGTGGCCCTCGACCGGCTCCGCGAGCACCACGTCGGCGCCGAAGTCGCCGAACAGGCGTGCCGCCCACGCGCCGGAAAGGCGATCCGACAGGTCGACGACGCGCACGCCGTCAAAGGCCCTGGCCATTGTGCACTCCTTGAAGCAGAGGCGCGGCCGCGCCGCGCGGGGGGGCGCCGTTTGAAGCGCAAGTATAAGATTAACGTTTACCCCAATAGCCCTTGGCGGGAGGAGGCCCGATGGACAT
>VXNE01000089.1:0-20626 GCA_009840715.1 Gammaproteobacteria bacterium | reverse complement strand
TCTGTTTTCTCTTGTCCGTCCGCCCGCGCTGGGTACATCTGGTCTTTTGGTGGGGCCCCCCCCCCCGCCCTCGGGCCCCCCCCCCCCCGCGGCTGGACACCGTTGCAAGCGCAAGTCTACGATGAACGTTTCCCCCAATCGCCCTTGGCGCGAGGAGGCCAGATGGACATCTCCGAATACGGCACATCGCCCCACGTCGATCCCCTGATGCAGGAACTCGACGACTACGGTCTGTTCAAGCACGTGGCGGAACTCGAGGCGTACGGCATGACCGTCGTCCCGCCGGAGAAGATGGGCGTGGGCGAGGACTTCGTCGACCGGCTGCGCGGCGCCATCCTCAGGACCTGCGAGCGGCGCAACGGCATCGAGATCGGCGACTGGCGCACCGCGGCGCCATCGAGGGAGTCCATGGGCAACTCCTGGCTGCTGCTGCAGGAGGACGAGGCGTTCGTCGAGGCGGCGACGAATCCCCGGATGCTCGCGCTCGTACGCTGGCTGCTCGGTCAGAGCGCCGTACTGAGCGGCCACACGTGGATCATCAAGCCGCCCGCCGCCGACGGGAACAACGAGCGGCAGACCCTGCGACTGCACAGCGACTCCCACGGCATACCGCCCGGCGGCGGCAGCATCGCCCACGTCGCGAACGCGTCCTGGCTCTGCACGGACTACGCGGGGGCGGAGGACGGACCGACGATATTCGTGCCGGGCAGCCACCTGTTCGGACGGGCGACCCTGCCCCACGAGGAAGACATCGAGAACACGCCCTTCGAGACCGTCCCCCTGATCGGCAAGGCCGGTTCGCTGGCCCTGTGGAACGGGGCGACCTGGCACGCGTCGGTTCCGCGCACGAATCCGGGGCTCAGGGTGACGCTCGTCCAGGTGTTCATGCGGCGGCACATGCAGCGCATCCACATGTGGGAGAACGAGGTCGATCCGGACTACGTGGCCCGGTTCCCGGAACTCGAACGCGTCCTGGGCAAGCACATGTACCCGTTCGGCGCCGGCGGCGCGGACCCGGAGCGGGTCAAGACGATGACGGACACGGGGACGAACCCGTTCGCCTGAGATCAAGCGGCTTGGCGGTCCGCCGACGCCCCCGGGTCGGCGGGTCCGGTAGGTCGGGCCAACCTGACCGGGACACGTTGGGTGCGACCCATGGACCGCGTCAAGGCCGCCCTGTTCATCGATTTCGACAACGTCTTCCTCAGCCTGAAGAAGGACTACTCCGACGCTGTCGCCAAGCGTTTCGCCAATCCGTCCAGGTGGCTGCCGTGGCTGGAGGGAGGCGAGCACGCCAACGGAAAGGACACGTTCCGCGGCGAACGCTCCCTGCTGATCCGCCGCTGTTACGGCTCGCCCGACCTGATGCGGCCCTTCCGGGCCTACTTCACGCGCCTCGGCTTCCAGGTCGTCGACTGCCCGCCGCTGACCAAATCCGGCAAGAACAGCGCCGACATCGTCATGACGTTGGATATTGCCGACACCATCGAGCACACGACCCGGTTCGACGAATTCCTGATCCTGTCCTCCGACGCGGACTTCACGCCCGTGGCCCTGCGGTTGCGGGCCCACGACCGCATCACCTCCATCCTCGCGAACCAACAGACCGCGGCGGCATTCCGGTCCTGTTGTGACATCGTCATCGACATGGACGAGTTCGAGGCGGTGTTTGGAGAGACGCGGGAGCAGGCCCCGTCCCCGGTGCCTCCGCGCGCCGGAGACGCCAGCGGTGACTTCGGGCAGCTCCGCATCGAGGTCGAGACCGAGATCCGTCGCGAACTCGCCGAGTCGAGCGCCGCGCTGCGCCTACCCGAACTGGCGTCAAGGATGCGGGAACGCTGGCCGGTCGTGGGGGAGTCCGATTGGCTCGGGGCCGGCGGCTTCAAGAAGCTGCTGCTCACCTTCGAGGATCGACACCTGCGCTTCTCGTCCGTACCGCCGGGTTTCGTCTACGATCCGGCGCGCCACGCGGCGCCGCCGGATTCCGGGGACGCCCGCACCGAGCACGCGATCGATCTCGCGCCGCCCAACTTCGCCGATGTCCCCGACGCCATCGCGGACCTCGTCGAGCGGCTCAACAAGGTGGTCGGCCTGCCTCGTCTGGGACCCGACCAGTATCAGGTTGTCTTCGAGGCACTGGCCGGGCAGAGCGGCCGGCAATCCACCCTTGGCGACATCACGAAGAACGCTCGCGATCACGCTATCGAGGCGGGCGCGGCGGTCGGCCGTCAGCCATTCGCCTTCGTCACGCGCGCACTCCACCTCGTCGGGCTCGCCATCAGCGAAACCCGGACGGCGCCAGGCGAAATCGCACGCCTGTTCAGGACCAGCGTGGAGCAGCAGGCGCTTGATGCGCAACTGGAGATGGAGGCCGACGACCTCCGGCTTCTGGACGAACTCCTCGGCGTCGGCGATGGGGTGTAGCACCGGCGCGTCCGAACGATCCATTGGCTGGCCTGCCATCGCCCTCGTCGTCGCCATCCTCCGGCTGATCGTCTGGTTCGGCATCGACTTCAGCGCCCGGTTGAGTCGCATGGAAGGCCAACTCACTATCCTGCTGCGGGCCGTCCAGGATGGCCGGAGCGCACCGGAACGCCGCGATGTACCGGTACTCCCACGCGGCGCTCCGACCGCACCGGGCAACACTCCGCCTCAGGACCTCCCGAACCGACCGGGGTCGTAAGGCGTCAGGTCCAGGTCTGTCGCGCCTGTCACGACGAGGTCGGCGCACGCAGCGCCCATGCCGGGGCCGTACAGGATCCCCTTCCGCCCGCCGCCCGTGGCGACGTACACGCCGCGTAGCCCCGGCGCCCTACCCAGCATCACGTTGCCGTCCGGCGTCATCGGTCGCAGGCACGCCGTCTGGGCGACCACGCGTGCGCCCTCGAGCGCGGGCAGCATCCGCACCAGGTTCCCCAGCACGGACCGCCGCCCGGCCTCCGTGGGCGCTTCGTCGAAACCCGCCACGTCTTCCGTGGTGCCGGCCCAGAGGAGACCGTCCGGCTTCGTCGTCGCGTAGTTGCCCCGCCAGCCGATAGAGCAATTGATGGGCGGGCCCTGTGCCTCCAGGCGCAGGATCTCGCCTTTGAGCGGCGTAACCGGGACGGGCGCGCCCAACCAGTCGGAGGCGGCGCCGGCCCACGGCCCCTGCGCGAGCACGACCGCTCCGCAGGCGATCTCCCCACCGTCCCGAAGCCGCAGCCCGATCGCCCGATCGCCGTCGTGGTTCAGTCCGACGGCAACGTCCGCCAGGACCTCGGCGCCGGACGCCTGCGCCAGCGCGCGGGTCAGTCCGGCGGGGTCGACTTCGGCCGCGCCGTAATAGAGCGCGCCGCCCACGGCGTCGTCGGCGATCCGCGCATCCACTTTCCGCAGCGCCGTGGCCGACAACCATTCGGCGCGGAACCCCGCCTGCGCGTTCACCCACGCAACATGCTCCCGGATGCCGGCGGCCTCGTCTTCGGCGAACGCCAGGCTGACCGTGGGACGCGACCGAAAGCCGATGTCGAATCCGGACTCGTCCGGCAGCGCCTCCGAGAGCTCGTGGTGCAGCGCGAAGGACCTGCGGGCGAGCGCGAACATGGGACCCGGAATGCCCGCGCCAGAGAGGGGGTACAGTCCGCCGTAGGCAAAGCCGGACGCGTGTCGGGCGATACCGTCGCCATCGACCAGCACGGCGCCCACGCCGGCCCTCGCGAGGTAGTAGGCCGTCGCGCAGCCGACGATGCCGGCGCCGACGACGACCGCGTCCGCGGTGCGTGTCGTCACATCACGGCCAGCGGATGCATGTCACGAGACGCCGAGCGCCGCGAGGGTCACGTCCATCGCCCCGGCCGCATCGATTCGGTATGCGACCCGCACGTTGTTCGGATCCCGTCGGCGCGTGACCCGCTGATCGACCACGGTCATGCCTCGCGTCAGCGTGCCTGTCGTTTCGACATCGACCGCGCGCATCTCGGTCTCGAGGAGCTCCGGATGGGTGACCGCGAGCACGGCGCAGGGGTCGTGCAGCGCCGCGTCCCGGCTGCCGATGAACTCCGCCATGCGCGCATGCAAATAGTCGAAGGACTCGACCGCGAACGCCGCCAGGGGCGAGTCCACGTTGCGCAGCCGTTCCGTGACGGCGTCGGAGGAGCGGAACTGGTGCGTGAGGTTGAGCCCGCACATCGTGAGGTCCGCGCCGGACCGAAAGACCCGCGCCGCCGCTTCCGGGTCCGCCCAGATGTTGAACTCCGCGACGCGGGTGACGTTGCCGACACCGGCGCTGCCGCCCATGATCGAGATGCCGGCCACTCGCCGCACCCAACCCGGATCGCGCTCGATCGCGAGCGCCAGGTTGGTGAGCGGGCCGAGCGCCACGATCCAGTCGTCGGGTCTCGGCGCGTCGAGCAGGAACCCGACCGCGTCCGTACCGGCTACCGTGCGGTCGTGCTCCATGCGCGTGACGCCGCCGAGCCCCGAACTGCCGTGGACCGCCTGCGCGTGGGGCGCGGGTCCCGCCAATGCCTCCGAGGCACCCGAGTAGACCGGGGTGTCCACGCCGAGCAGGGCCATCATCAGCAGGGCGTTGGTCGTCGTTGCGGACAACGGCGCGTTCCCGGCCACGGTCGTGACCCCGACGACCTCGGCGTACTCGTGGGCCACGATCAAGGCGATCGCGTCGTCGTGACCGGGATCGCAGTCGACAATCATGCGGGGCATCGGCAGATGGCTCCGGGAGGCGGCCGTTCGAACCGGCTTTCGACCATTACATGGTACACTTGGATTCTTGTAACACCAAGCTATCTGCCTCCTTCATGGAAACCCGCGTGAGAGTAGCCGACGAAGTGTGGATCGCAACCGCGTCGCTGCACCGCGAGCGTCCCGGGCAGACAGACTTCACGATCGGAGAAATCGTCGCACGGGCGGAGTCCGCGAGCGTCACCGGCGTCACACCGCTTCGCGCGGGCGTCAAGGTGCACATCTACCTCCACTGTGTCGCGAACAAGCCGTCGAATCCGGGCCGCTACCGCATGTTGCTGGAGACCTCGACGGGGCGCCGACGCCTGTTCCGGCCGGGGGACCCGTGTCATCCGTCGCGCATCCACGGCAAGTCCGTGCCAAAACGGGAAGAGGTTCCGGCCGAACATCGCGACCTGATCGACTGGTACCTTGCGGAGTACGCGGCCGGTAACGCGCCGTCAGCCGAGGACCCGATCCTCGCCCTGCTCGGGGTCGGCAGGGAGCTCTGGCAGGACGAGGACGCCGACGCATACGTGCGCCGGCTGCGCGCCGACTGGCAATGAGCCGGATCTTCTGGGACACCAACCTGTTCGTCTACCTGCTCGAGGGGAAGGGCGAGTCCACGGACCGCGTCCTCTCGCTACGCAGGCGGATGATCGAGCGCAAGGACGAACTGGTGACCTCGGCATTGACGGTCGGCGAGATCCTCGTCAAGCCCATGGAAGCCGGCGATACAGGCCTCGTGCATAGCTACGAGCAGGCGATCGCGGCCACTGCCACCGTCGTGCCGTTCGACCGCGCGACGGCGGCCCCGTTCGCGGCGATTCGCCGAGACCGATCGATTCGGCCTCCGGACGCGATCCAGCTCGCCTGTGCCGCCGCGGCGCGCGTGGACATGTTCATCACCAACGACGACCGGCTCAGCCGCAAGGTCGTGCCAGGTATCCACTTCATCCAGTCGCTCGCCTCGGTGGCGATCTGACCGCGGGCGCCGACCGGACCCGTGCGAGCGCCACCGATCTTCCCGTCCTGGGCCGCCCGGCTGCCCGTGGCTCGCCTCGCGACCGTCACTGGCGGGCAGCCCCACTTGGTACCGGTCGTCTTCTGCGAATGCGAAGGCGCCGTCTTCATCCCCATCGACGGCAAGCCAAAGAGCGGGCGCAGGCTGCGGCGGGTGACGAACATCGAGGCCAACCCCGCGGTCTCCCTGCTGATCGACGAGTACGAAGACGACTGGTCGCGGCTCCGCTGGCTGCGCGCGGACGGGACTGCCACCGTCGTCGGCCTTTCCCCCACCGTCGCCAGGCAGCTACGGGAGAAATACCCGCAGTACGAAACGACGGCCATCGGTGATACGGCCATCCGCATACAGGTCGCACACACGCAAGCCTGGTCCGCACTGCCACGCCCGTAGGTCGCGCCCGTATGTCGCGCCAGAGCAGCGTGGTAGCCTGTCGTTTTCCCACCCGGGAGGAGCGGCATGCCCTACGATCTCGTCATCAGGAACGGTTCCATCGTCGACGGCTCGGGCGCTCCGGCCTACCGCGCGGACCTCGGCATCACCGACGGCCGGATCGCCGCGATCGGCCGCATTCGCGAGAACGGCGCGGACACGATCGACGCCGAAGGCCACGTCGTGACCCCCGGCTTCGTCGACGGGCACACGCACATGGACGCCCAGGTGTTCTGGGACCCGATCGGCTCCTGCTCCTGCTACCACGGCGTGACGAGCGTGGTCATGGGCAACTGCGGCTTCACGCTCGCCCCCTGCCGGGAGGAGGAGGCGGACCTGGTGTTCCGCAACCTGGAGCGTGCCGAGGACATCGCCCGCGAGTCGATGATCGAGGGCATCCGCTGGCGCTGGGAGACCTATCCCGAGTACCTCGACGTGCTCGACGCGCTGCCGAAGGGCATCAACTACGCGGGCTACATCGGCCACTCCGCCCTGCGCACGTACGTCATGGGCGAGCGGGCGTTCACCGAGCCCGCCGGCGAGGACGACCTCGCGCGCATGGCCGCCATCGTCACGGAGGCCGTGCGCGCCGGCGCGATGGGCTTCACCACGTCGCGCTCCCCCAACCATCAGACCGCGGACCACAAGCCTGTCGCGAGTCGCGCCGCGAGTTGGGACGAGGTCCGCGCCATCGTCGGGGCCATGGGCGAAACGGGCGCCGGGATGTTCGAGATCGCCGGGGAGCGGACCGGCCCCGAGCCCGACCGGATTCGGGACTATCACGAACGCCTGAAGGCGCTGAGCGTCGAGACGGGGGTCCCGGTCACGTGGGGGATGTTCGCGTCACGGCACGCGCCGGAGCTCTGGCGGCAGTACTTCGACCTGCTCGACGAGACCGCCGAGGCCGGCGGGCGCATGTTCGCGCAGGTGCATTCCCGGTCCCTCAATGTCCTCTACACGTTCGAGTCGTACACGCCTTTCGACGGCTGGGACGTATGGCGCGATGTGCGCGCGCTCCCGCTCGACGAACAGCGCGTGAAGCTGGCCGACCCAACGCTCCAGGCGAAGCTCGTGGACATCGCGAGCCGCCCGAGCGAACGCCACGCCGCGCGCGGCGTGACGCTGCCTCCGCCGGACTGGGACTGGCTGTTCGTGATGGACTCGATGACCGCGCGGAACCGCTCCCTGGCCGAACTCGCCACCGAACGGGGCGTCGCGCCCGCGCAGGCGTTCCTCGACATCGCGCTCGAGGGCGACCTCAAGACACTTTTCCGCCACCCGATCAACAACGAGGTCGATGCCGACGTGCTCGCCATGATGAAGCACCCCCGCTCCGTCGTGACGTTCTCGGACTCCGGCGCCCACGTGTCGCAGATCATGGACAGCTCGCTGCAGACCCACATCTTTAGTCACTGGGTGCGCGAGAAGCAGGCGCTCACACTGGAAGAGGCCGTGCGCATGGTCACCTTCGAGCCCGCGACGCACTGGGGCCTGCACAACCGGGGGCTGTTGCGCGTGGGCTTCGCGGGGGACGTGACCGTCTTCGATCCCGAGCGGATCGGGCCGCGCATGCCGGAGATCGTGCGCGACCTGCCCGGCGGCGCCAAGCGTTTCCGGCAGACGGCGAACGGCATCGCGGCGACGGTCGTGAACGGCAAGGTGCTGCTGCGGGACAACGCGCATACCGGCGCCCAGTCCGGGCGCCTGCTGCGCGGCCCGCTGGCACGCGCCTGACGCCGAGCCGTGTCCCGCAAGGACAAACGGCCGCCTGAAGAGCGGCGCGGGCTGACGTCGCAACGCATCCTCGCGCTCGCGATGCTCTTCATCCTCGTCTCGATGGGCGCGCTGCTCTGGTACATGCCGTTTCCGTAAGCGGCCCGGTCGGGGCTGCCATGGGAGCAGGCGCGATCAGCGAACGGTGAGGCGTGCCAGCGCCCGCTCGTTGAGTCGGATCCCGAAGCCCGGCCTGTCGGTCAGGGTCATGGCGCCGTCCCGCGGCAGGATATCTTCGCCGTAGAGGTCCGCCACGTCGTCGAGCGGCCCCGAGAACTCGATGGAGAACTCATGCGGCCGCGTCGCGTTCTGCACCGTGGCGTAGACATGCAGCGACGCCATCGAGTTGATCCCGGCCTGGGGGCTGTGCGGCATCACGGGCTTGTCGAGGGTGGTCGCCATCTCGAAGATGCGCTTGACCTCGCTCGGCCCGCCGGCGTTCAGGATGTCGGGCTGCAGGATGTCCGGGTCGCCGAGCAGCACGAGTTGCTGGAACCACCAGCGGAACGCGTCCTGCTCCCCCGCGGAGACCGCGACGTCAAGCGCATCGCTGACCTGCTTGAGGCCCGGCAAGTCGTAGTGCGGGATCGGCTCCTCGAAATGGTCGATGCCCAGTTCCTCGAAGCGCCGCCCCTGCTGGATGGCGGTGGACACGGAGTAGCCGTTGTTCGCATCGAAGCCCAGGTACTCGCCGCCGGCCAGGAACTCGCGCGCCAGCCGGAAGAGCTGGTAGTCCTTCTCGGGATCGATGTCCTGCCGCCAGCCGCGCCAGTCCATGCGGATCTTGAAGGCCCGAAACCCGCGCTCCCAGCCGTCCCGCACGAGCGCCAGCATCTCCTCCGGCTGCATGCGCCACCCTGACCCGACGCTCCAGTAGAGGGGAATCTCCGTACGTCGCGCACCGCCCATCAGCGTGTGCACCGGAAGCCCCGTGTCCTTGCCCAGGATGTCCCAGAGCGCCACGTCGACGATCCCCACGACCCAGCCCGGGAGCTTGAAGAAGCGCTCGTCGCGCCCGAGCGCCAGGGTCTCCCAGTGGCGGTCGATGAGGCGAGGATCCTCGCCGATCAGGGCGGGGGCGATGAGGCCTTCCAGGTAGGCATCGAAGACGCGGTTGTTGCGCCCGGGGACTTCCGCCCAGCCTTCGACGCCGGCGTCGGTCTCCACCCGGAGCAGGCTCTTGCCGAGTGAGAGCGGCGTCGTGGTGAAAGCGGTGATCTTCATGCCGAGGGGTGCTCGCGGGGATTGACGCGCCGGTGACGGCGATCTCAGGGCGTGTACCTGACCCGCTCGCCTTCGACCGCGATGTACTTCCGCTCCACGAGACCCTGCACGAGGGCATCGAGCTGCTCGCCGGAGAGGCCCTTCCCGAAGAGGTTGTTGATGGTCGTGCGGACCGTCCGCACCCGGCGCGGGCGCGACTTGCCCTGCAGGTTGAAGTTCTGCACGACCTTGTCGAGCTGCTCGGACAGCGAGTCGGTGTCCCCAACCTTGAGCCAGGGGATCTCGAACAACCCCTTGCGCCGCTCCACCTGGATCCCCTCGGCCTGCAGGTGCCTGATCAGCGGGTCGAAGCCGGTATCCCGCGAAACCACGTGGAACTGGTCGTCGGCCCCGGCCCGCGCGAGCTTGCCGAGGTAGTACGCGATGTGGAAGTCGAGCGCGTTCTTGCCGCTGCCCGTCGCCTCGATGTACTCCGCGTCCCCGCCGAACGCCTGCATCTCGAACACGAGGTCGCGCGGGATGCGCGTCTGGTTGACGCCCACGAAGACGAGGATCCGGAACGTCCGGTCCTGCGCGTCGTCCTTGAGCGCCGCCAGGTTCTTCGGCTGGACGTTCTCGTAATCGATCAGCACGTAGTGGGTTGACATAGCCTCCGCCCGCCAGAGCGGCCTGACACGTGGCGATTGTAGAACGAAGTGGGAGCCCCGGGCGTCCGGAAGCACGACGCGAGTGGTTGACCCGTCACCACGTTGGCCCATACTCGGTCGCACCACGCCACCGGACACGATACGAGTGCCCGACCGTTCCGCACGCATGGACACGAAGGCCGTCCACCAGCAGGTGCTCCGCGACGTGTTGGCGCAACGGCCCGAGGTCCTCCTCGGTTACGTCTTCGGATCGTTCGGCGGGGACAACGGACAGCCGGGACCGGAGAGCGACGTGGACGTCGCGGTGGCGGCGAACGGGCCCCTTGATTCCGCCGCGCGGTTACGGCTGACGGACGACCTGGCCATGGCCACGGGGAGGCCGGTGGACCTCATCGACCTGCACACCGCAGGGCCGGTGATCCTGACGCAGGCGCTGACCCGGGGCACCTGCCTGGTCAAACGCGACCCGGCGTTACTGGCCCGCCTGATCGTCCGAATGTGGTACCTGAACGAGGACTTCCTGCCCCTCGTGCGCAGGATCCAGGACGCCCGGCGCAGACGGTTCCTGCATGGACAGTGATGTCGTCGCCGCCAAGCTCGAGTCCCTGCATCGCTGCGTCGAGCGGATACGGGCCCGGACGCCCGAGTCCGTCGACGCACTCGCCAGTGACCACGATGCCCAGGACATCCTCTGCCTGAACCTCGAACGCGCCGTGCAGGTCTGCGTCGACATCGCCGCGCACATCGTCTCCGACAGCGAGTCCGCGGTACCTGGCAGCATGGGGGCCGGCTTCGACGCACTGCGTGACCAGGGCGCCATCTCCGCCGCGCTGGCGGCGCGCATGCGACGCGCCGTCGGTTTCCGCAACATCTCGGTGCACGCGTACGAGACACTCGACTGGGCGATCGTGTACGCGATCGCCACCGAGCGGCTGGAGGACTTCCTTGAGTTCGGTCGGGCCGTGGAGGGTCTGCTGGACTCCGGCCCGGCTACCTGAGAGTCGTCTCAAGTACCTCCCGTTTCCGACCGCGCCTTCCACTCCCTGACCAACGCGGGCGTCGCCACCTGGCGCCAGCCGTGTTCGAGGATGCCGGGCATCGCTTCCCAGCGCACGGTCTCCAGGTTGACCAGCACCATCGGATAGTCCGCGTAGTGGTCCGTGATGTAGAAGGTCTCGGGCGCGGCCTGCAGGAGCATTTCCCGCTCCATGAAGTCGCACTGGATGGCGAGGCCGCCCTCCGCCTCCGACCGGAGCCGCGCCAGCAGCCGGCGCTTCACCTTGATCGAGGGGGTCCCGTAGCTCCTGCTCTCCACCACGCCGGGCAGGCGCTTCGCCAGTTCGACGACCCTGTCGTACAGCGCCGCGAGCTTCTCGTCGGGCGGAAATTTGATCGGTACCGGTTCCTTCGTCGCCACCGTTGCCCTCCCGCTCCATCACCCGCCGCTTCAAGCCGCGCTCAAGTCGCGGATTTCACCACACTTGGTTCACCGCGTTAGCGAAGCAGTCCTTTTGCCGTCTCGACGATGGCCTCCGGCCAGGGCGCGGGGCGTCGCCGCGCCTTGTCGAGGTGCACGCCCACTTGCGCGAGGCGTGCCACCTCGACGCCGTCCACGACGCGGGAGAGGCGATGCTCGATGGCCAGCGACGTGCGTCCCACACTGGTGACGGACGACCGCGTCATCAGCGGGGCCCCGACCGCTGCGTCGGCACCGCACCGGAGGTCGAAGCGCACGGTCGAGAAGCCGACATTGCGATCGCGCGCGTAGCTCGGGGTCATGCCGATGCGGTTGCGCAGGTGCTCGCCCGCCGCGGAGAACCGCAGGACGCAAGCGTGCGCACCCAGGCGGCCGGCGAGTCCGAGGTCGCCGGGGGTGACGACGTCCCGTCCCGTCTCGAGCCAGGGCCCGTCCCGGGAGCGCGGCCCTGCCTCAGCCGCCCCGCCGTCCTCCACCCATTCCCATGCGATATCGACACTCTTGTCCTCGCGTGCCGGCATGGGCAGGACGGGTACGGGCCCCGAGAGCGCCTGGTGGAAGCGCGTGCACACCGCCTCCGTCTCGGCGTTTACCAGCACGTGTCCGAGCGCCTCCGGCCCCAGTTGCACGGTCTCGATGCGATAGATGTCCCCCTTGCGCAACTCCGCGTCAAAGCGCACCTGGCAGCGCGTCATCCGCGGCGCGTCCGGGTCGGTGGCGTCCAGTCCGCATGCCGCCAGCGCCGATGCCGTCGCGTACTCGAGCTTCTGGAAGTAGTAGCCGACCGTGAAGTGCTCGACCGCGTCGCACTCCCACGGCGGTACCGTGCTCATGAACGTGATGCGTGATTTCGTCACTTCCCCCTCCCGTATCGCACCGGTTGCCGTTTACGGTCGCTGCGTCCGGCAGTAAGCTCGCGCGCCACCTCGGCAGGCGGACGGTCGACGCAGGCTCCTGGCCGCGGCCCCGTTGTCTCATCGAAGGGCGCAACATGCAATCGATCGGTCGCCGCGTGCACGTCATCGGCAACAGTAACTCCGGCAAGAGCACGCTTGCCCAGCGGCTGGCCCGGGCGCTCGACGCGGACTTCGTGGAGCTGGACGCGCTCAACTGGTTACCCGGGTGGGTCGGACTCAACGAGACCGACCCGGACGAACTGCAGCGGCGCATCCGGGAGGCCACGCAAGGCGACGCATGGATCGTTGCCGGTTCCTACTCCTCGCAATGCCAACGGGCGTTCTGGCCCCGGCTGGAGACGGTTGTCTGGCTCGACCTCCCCCTTCGGGTGCTGCTCGCCCGCTTTTTCCAGCGGTCGTGGCGACGCTGGCGGACTCGCGAAGTGTTGTGGGGCACGAACATCGAACGGTTCTGGCCGCAGTTCGCACTCTGGCGGGGCAGCGATTCCCTCCTGTACTGGATCCTCTTCCACCACCACCGCAAGCGCCGCGACAGGCTCCGAAACATGCGGGATCCACGCTGGTCGCACATCCACTTCGTACGCCTGACGTCGGCGTCCGAGGTCGAGGCCTTCGCAAGGACCGTAGAGGAGAGCGCAGCGTCCCGTTAGCGAATTGCGCCACGAAACCGTACCCTAGCCAGGTACCGATCGAAGGCGCAGTGCATGGCCGGCCCGGCGACCGAGTCCGGATCCTACGAGGAGGAGACCAGCAAGACCGCCGCACCGGGCATCGACCGCATCCTGTTCGGCGCCTGCGTCGTCGTGATCGTCGGCGCCTGCGTGCCGATGGCGCTGTTCCCGGAACAGGCGTCCGTCGTGGTGACGGGACTCTACGACTGGATCGCGGGCGAGATCGGGCTGCTCTACCAATGGGTGACGCTCGCCGCGACGATCGTCCTGGCCGTACTCGCTTTCGGCAAGTACGGCCGGCGAAGGCTCGGCGGAGACGACGCGACCCCGGAGTTCGGCAACCTCTCCTGGATGGCGATGCTCTTCTGCGCCGGCATCGGAGCGGGACTCCTCTACTGGTCGGCGATCGAGTGGGCCTTCTACCTCGACGCTCCGCCGTTCGGCCTCGAAGGCGGCTCGCCGGAGGCGCGGGAGTGGTCCGCAACCTACGGCATCTTCCACTGGGGCCTGTCCGCCTGGTGCCTCTACTGCCTGCCCACGGTGGCGATCGCCTGGCCCTACTACCAGCGCCGCATCGGGTCGCTCCGGCTCTCGACCGCGCTGGTGGGCCTGTTCGGCGACGACGTCGTCCATCGGCCCATCGGGCGCGCCGTGGACTTCGTATTCGTCATCGCACTGGTCGGCGGCACGGGGACTTCGCTCGGTCTCGCGACGCCGATGATCGCGGCCAGCGTGTCCGCGCTCTTCGGCATCCCCGAGTCCCACACGCTCGACGTCGGGATCGTCTTCCTCGCCGTCGCGCTGTTCGCCTTCAGCGTGTACCGCGGTCTCGAAAGGGGCATCCGGCGCCTGTCCGACATCAACGTGTGGATCGCCGGCGGCTTCGCCCTGTTCGTGCTGGTCGTGGGTCCCACAGGGTTCCAGCTCGAACTGGGGACCAACAGCCTCGGCCTCATGCTGCAGGAGTTCATCCGGCTCAACACCTGGACGGATCCCATCCTTCAGACGGGCTTCGTCGAGGACTGGAGCATCTTCTACTGGGCCTGGTGGCTCGCGTACGGGCCCTACATGGGGCTCTTCGTCACGCGCATCTCCCGGGGGCGCACCCTGAAGCAGCTCATCCTGGGGATGGTCGGCTTCGGGACGCTGGGGTGCGCGCTGTTCTACATCACGGTAGGCAACGCCGCGATGTGGATGGACATGGAGGGCATCGTCGCGGTGCGCGAACTGGTGGCCGCGGGGAGCGCGGACACGGCCATCGCGCAGGTCGTCGCGGCGCTGCCCCTGCAACCGCTGCCGCTCATCGCGTTCATCGTCATGGCGTTGATCTTCGTCGCCACGACCTACGATTCCGCCTCGTACGCCATCGCAGGGTCCGTAACCCGACACCTGCCCGCCGGGGTGAATCCGCACCGCGCCAACCGCGTCTTCTGGGCCTTCGCGCTGGCTTTGCTGCCGATCACGCTGCTCATCGTGGGGGGTCTGCGGGCAATCCAGTCGGCGGTGCTGGTGGTGTCGCTGCCCCTGCTCGCGATCGGCGTGGCGATGACCGTGTCGCTGTTCCGGTCCCTCCGGACCGCGTAACCCGTCGCCGCTCCGCGGTTCGTCGGCACCGATGAGCGAAGAGCGCCTTGTCCGGGACGCGGCGGACCGCGAACCCGTCACGCCGCCCCGGCTGGTCGGCGAACTCCACGACCTCGGACTCCGGCGCGGCGCCGTCGTGATCGTGCACACGTCGCTCTCGAAGATCGGCTGGGTTCCCGGTGGAGCCCAGGGCGTCATCGCCGCACTGCTCTCAGTCCTCGGAGACACCGGCACCCTCGTGATGCCGACCCACACCGGGCACCTGACCGATCCCGCGGCATGGAAGGCGCCGCCCGTCCCGGAGTCCTGGTGGGAGACGATTCGCGAGGAAATGCCCCCGTACGACCCCGCAACGACGCCGACCCGGGCGATGGGCGCGGTCGCCGAAACCTTCCGCACGTATCCCGGCGTGCGGCGCAGCGCCCATCCGCACGTCTCGTTCGCCGCGCTCGGGCCCGCCGCCGACACGATCGTCGGCGATCACCCGCTCGGGTCCATGTTCGGCGAACGCTCGCCGCTGGCGAGACTCTACGACCTCGACGGCCAGGTGCTGCTCGCCGGCGTCGGCCACGGCAACAACACGGCGATTCACCTCGGCGAGTACCGCGCCGACTTCCCCGGCAAGCGCACCGGGACCGAGGGTGCGCCGATGCTAGTGGACGGCCGGCGTCGCTGGGAGCGCTTCACCGAAGTACTGCCCAACGACGACGACTTCGAGGCACTCGGCCACGGTTTCGCGCGCGACACGGGCCAGGAGCGCCGGGGCCCGCTCGGCTGGGGGGAAGGGCGACTGATGCCGGTGCGGACCCTGGTCGACTACGCCGAGGGCTGGATAGCGACGCACCGGGGCTGACGCGCCGCGCGAGGGATCACTCCGGACCCAGGTCCCACCACCACTGTTCCGGCAACGGCTCGCGCTCGGGCCAGACCTTGTCCAGCGTGTCGCCGTCGAACACCTCGCCGTTCTTCACCACGTAGGCGATGTTGTCGGAGTTCCGGATGTCGGCGAGGGGGTCGGCGTCGAGGATGACCAGGTCCGCCAGCTTCCCGGGCGTAACGGTGCCGATGTCCCGCGACACGCCAATCATCTCCGCCCCGTGACGTGTTGCCGCGCGTAGCGCCTCCGCGGGTGTCAGCCCCCCGCTCGCGAGCGCCCACAGTTCCCAGTGCCAGGCGAGGCCCTGCAACTGGCCGTGCGAGCCGACGCCCACGCGCCCGCCGGCGCGGATGATCTTCGCAGCCTGTGCCGCGACCCGCGAGAACACGTGCTCCTCCTCCGCAAACCAGGAACGCCGCTGGGTGCGCGCCAGCACGAAGGGCCGTGGCGTGAACCGAGCGAGCTTCGGGTCGTCCCGCGGTGACTCGTGCACGTAGAAGTGGTCCTCGCCCGCGGGGCCCCCGTAGGCCACGAGTAGCGTCGGCGTGTAGCCGATGCCGGAGCGCGCCACCATCTCGACCACGTCGCGGTGCAGGTCTAGCACCGGGAAGTTGTGTTCGTTGCCGCTGAAACCGTCGATGACGTGGGTCATGTCCAGTTTCATGTCGAGGGCGCCTTCCGTGGTGGGCATGAGCCCGAGTTCCTTCGCGGCCTGGGCGATCCATTGGCGCTGCTTGCGGTTCCCCGCGATGTAGGCCTTCAGGTTCCGCACGCGGTAGTGGTCCTTGTAGCGCCGCAGGACCCCTAGCGCGTGCTCCCGCGAACGGAAGCGGTTGTTGTTGAAGATGCCTGGCCCCGTCGACAGCGCCCGCGGGCCGATCAGCGTCCCCGCATCGATCAGGTCCTGGTAGGCGAGCACGTCCACCGTGCTCGGCTGCACGTCGAGCGCGGTGGTGACGCCGTAGGCCAGGTTGGCGAGGAAGGACCAGTTGTCGAAGTCGAGCACCCGGCGCGCGAGCCGGAAGTGGGCGTGCGTGTCGACATAGCCCGGCACGATGAAGTGCCCGGCGACGTCGATCACGTCCGCGTCGGCCGGAATCTCGACGGCGTCGCGGGGACCCACGGCTGCGATCCGGTCGTCGCGGATCAGGACGACCGCGTCCTCGATCCGCCGGCCTGCCTCGTCGACTTCCATGGTGAACGCGGTCGCCCCGACGAGCGCCACCGCGCCCTCGGGCTCGTAGCGCGGGCGATAGATCTCGATCGCGACGCTGGTGACGGCCTCGTGGTCCTCGGCGAGTTCCGGGTCCTCGACGCTATCCCCGGAGTCCTCCGCACCGGATGTGTCCGGGGGCGGTTCCGCTCCCTCGTCCGCCTCGCCGGCCACCTGCCGCGTTTCGTCTCCGCCTTCCTGCGTTTCGTTTTCCGCGGCGTCGTCGGCCCCGTCCTCCGTTTCGTCGTCGTCCTCCGCCCGGAACTCGACCGAATCGAGCGGACGGGCATACGCGCGGCTTCCCACGCTCCAATGGATCGTCCGCCCGTCCGCGCTCCACGCCACCTCGTCGACCCCCACGTCCGTCAGCCGCGCCAGCGGTACGGACGGGTTCGTGACGGTCGTCTGCAGGTTCGAGAGATGGCGGTTGAGCAGGCGCAGGACGTAAAGCTGCTGCGCATGGACGACGAGGGCGTGGCCACCGTCCGGCGCGAGCCGGATGTCCTCCGCCGGCACGTTCTCCTCCGCGAAATAGATGCCGGGTCCCTTGACGCCCAGGTGCACGCGCCTGTCCGTGCCGTCGTAACGCACGGACGTGAGCGCCGAGGCGCCGCTGCGCGTGAACGGACCCTCCGAGGCGTAGAGATAGATGCGGTCCGCCTCCGGTCCCGAGTGCGGAGCGCGCAGGCCCCGGGCCGGCAGCACGAGGGTGGTTTCGCCGCCGTTCGATGGCAGCCAGATCACGTCCGACCCGAACGGCGTGCCGGAGTCCCACTCCCGGTACAGGCGGTCATGCGTCGTGCCGCGCAGCGCGACGATGCGCTCGCCGTCGGGCGACCAGGCCGGGTCGCTGTAGAAAGCGGCGTGTTCCGTGAGGCGGCGCGGCGCGCCCCGGCCGTTGGACCGTATCCGCCAGAGGTGCCCGCCCGCGCTCGACCAGGTCGCGTAGACGATCCACCTGCCGTCCGGGGACCAGGCCGGGTGCACGGCCGGCGGTGTGCCGTCGACGATGGCGCGGTTCCGTCCCTCTTCGACGTCGTGTACGTACAGCGCACCCAGGGCCGAGAAGGCCAACGCGCCGCCGTCGGGTGCGGGCGCAAGTCCGCGAACGAGACGCGCCTTGACGGGGCCCAACCCGAGACGCTGTGGCGCACGAAGCTCCGGACCCAGCGACTGCTCTACTTCCAGCTCGAACGGTATCCCGGCCGTCTCGCCCGACGCGACGTCGACGCGCCAGATGCCCCCGTCCCGCGTGTACACCACGGACCGTCCGTCCGGAGTGAACGCGTAGCCCGGGAACAGGTCGCGGGTGAAACGGGACTCCTGCTCGTCGCGCTGGACGGGCCACGCCAGCCACCGGTCGACGCCCGTGTTCAGATTGCGGATGCGCAATCCGGTGCGCGTTTCGTGCCGCGTCGCGTACACGACCTGCGTGCCGTCCGGAGACAAGAGTGGGCGCATCGCGCTGCCCACGGCGTCGGTCAGGGTGTCCTCGGTTCCCTCGCGCAGGTCCCGGCGCGCAACCTGCCAAAGCGGCAGCCGCAGGCCATACCCGAACCCGCCGTTCTTGCGCGCGTAGTAGAGGTAGCGGCCGTCCGGCGAGTAGACGGCGCCAAGCGTGTTCGCGCGCTGGGCGATCGGCACGTTGCCGCCCGACTTGGCGCGCGTGATGCGCACGCCCTTGCCGCCGTCGACGTGGTACGCCCAGACCTCGAACGTTCCGAGCCCCCACTGCGTCTTCGAGACGACGACATGCGACCCGTCGGGCGACCAGGAGGGGGAAGCAAACTCCGTCTCGCCGCCGCCGCTGCCGATCTTGCGGGGATCGCTGCCGTCGGCGCCGGACACCCAGACCGCTTCGCTGCCGTCCCGGTCGCTGATGAAGACGATGTCCTCGCCGTCCGGCGAGAAGCGCGGCTGCGAGTCGAAGGCCATGCCGCTCGTGATGCGCTCGGCGCGACCACCTTCGATGGGAAGCGTGTAGAGGTCGCCGACGGCCTCGAGGACGATGCGGGCTCCGTCCGGCGACACGTCGAGGGACAGCCACGTGACCGTCTCCGTCTCGAACCTGACGGTACGCTCGCCCTCGAGGGGCAGGTCCGCCGCCGTGACGCCCAGCGCGAGCACGGCCGCGAGCGCCCATCGCGCGTCAGGCATCGTCGGGCGCCAGCCGTCGTTCGAGCCGGGCCAGCGACTCCCGCGTGGCCTTCAGCTCACGCAGCAGTTCTTCCCGGGAGGGCGTGTCCGTCATCGCGGCGAGACGCTCCGCCTTCGCCTCGTCGAGGTTGTTCAGCACGACAGCGATGAACAGGTTGATCACGACGAAGGTTCCGACCACGACGAAGCTCACGAAGTACGCCCAGGCCCACCAATGATGCTCCATGGCCGCGTACATCACGTCGGTCCAGTCCTCGAGGGTGACGATCCGGAACAGCGTGATGAGGGAGATGCCGAGGGTGTTCCAGTGTGTCGGGTCGATCTCGTGGAACAGGTGATAGCCCGCGACCGCGTAGATGTAGAAGATGATCGACATCAGGCAGATGACGTTGAACATGCTCGGCACCGAGCGCACCAGCGTCGTGACGATGAGCCGCAGTTCGGGCAGCGCCGACACCAGTCGCAGCACGCGCAGCAACCGCGCGAGCCGGGCGAGCGTCGCGAGTTCCCCGGTCGCGGGCAGCAGGCTGATCGCGACGATCGTGAAGTCGAACAGGTTCCAGCCGTCACGGAAGTAGCGCGACGGCCGCGGATGCACCGCCACGAGCTTGATGATGACCTCGAGCACGAAGATACCGAGGAAGACCTGGTTCACAAGTTCGAAGAAGTCGTGGAAATTCACCCGAAGCGTCGCCGACGTGTCGAGCCCGATGACGACCGCGTTCAGCGAGATCACGCCGATGATGCCCCACTGGAACCAGCGCGCCTCCGAGATCCTCCGTGCGAGATCGACCATGCCCTGTGTCAGTCCAGTTCCTGAAAACCCTGCTCGGCCATCCGCGCCGCCCGGAAAATGGCGCGCCCCTTGTTCATGCTCTCCTTCCACTCGAGCCGCGGAACCGAGTCCGCGACGACGCCGCCGCCCGCCTCGATGTAGAGCACGCCGTCCTGGATGACCGCCGTGCGGATGGCGATGGCCATGTCCATGTTCCCGTTCCACGACAGGTAGCCCACAGCGCCCCCGTACACGCCGCGCTTCACGGGTTCGAGTTCGTCGATGATCTCCATGGCGCGGATCTTGGGCGCCCCGGAGAGCGTCCCGACCGGAAGCGTGGCGCGCAGGACATCCATGGCCGTCCCGTCCGGCCGCAATCGCCCCTCGACGTTCGAGGAGATATGCATGACGTGCGAGTACCGCTCGATGACGAACTGCTCGGTCACCTTGACGGACCCGGTCTCCGCAACACGGCCGACGTCGTTGCGCCCGAGGTCGATGAGCATGAGGTGCTCGGCGATCTCCTTCGGATCGTTCAGGAGTTCCCGCTCCATCGCGAGGTCCTCCTCCTCTGTGTGGCCGCGGCGGCGGGTCCCGGCGAGCGGGCGGTTGACGATGCGGCCGTTCTCGACCCGCGCGAGGATCTCCGGGGACGACCCGACGACGTGGAAGTCGTCGAGGTGCATGTAGTACATGTACGGCGAGGGATTCAGGTTGCGCAGCGCCCGGTACAGGTCGATCGGGGCCGCCCCGAACGGCACGGACATGCGCTGGGCGAGCACCACCTGCATCACGTCGCCGGCGCGCGTGTACTCGCGTATGCGGTCGACCGCCGCCATGAAGCCTTCCCGGCCGAACCCGGAGACGAAGTCCGCCTCCTCCGGCGGCCGGCTGGCATGGGTTCGGGGCAGTTCCGGCACGGGCCCGCCGAGACGGGCCGCGAGCTTCGCCAGTCGTTCGCGGGCATCCTCCCGCGCGCCGGGTTGTTCGGGATCGACCAGGCTGATGAGTTGCATCCGGCCCCGAACGTTGTCGAAGACGATCACGTCGTTCGAGACCATCAACAGGATGTCCGGCGTGCCCAGGGGATCGGGGGGCGTGGAGTCCGCGAGCCCCGGCGCGATGCAAGGCACAGT
>VXNE01000636.1 GCA_009840715.1 Gammaproteobacteria bacterium | reverse complement strand
GTAGAGCACGAGCCCGGACGGGAAGAAGAGGAAGAGCACGGTGAACATGATGGGCATCATCTTCATGATCCGCGCCTGCATCGGGTCCGGCATCGGCGGGTTCAGCAGCTGCTGGAAGTACATCGACGCGCCCATGAGGATCGGCAGCACGAAGAACGGGTCCATCGAGGCGAGGTCGTCGATCCAGAGGAAGAACGGCGCCTGGCGGAGCTCCACGCTCTCGTAGAGCACCCAGTAGAGCGCGATGAACACCGGCATCTGCAGGAGCATCGGCAGGCAACCGCCGAGCGGGTTCGCCTTCTCCTTCTTGTAGAGCTCCATCATCTCCTGCGAGAGCCGCTGGCGGTCGCCGGCGTGGCGCTCCTGCAGGCGTTTCATCTGCGGCGCCACTTTGCGCATTTTCGCCATCGACTTGTAGCTGGCGGCCGACAGCGGGTAGAGAGCGAGCTTGATCACCAGCGTCATCAGGATGATGGCGACGCCCCAGTTCTGCGCGATCAGCTCGTGGATCCAGTCGAGCAGGTAGAAGAGGGGCACCGCGAGCCACCACAGGAAGCCGTAGTCCACCGTCAAACCCAGGTTCGGCGCGATGGCCTCGAGGCGTTTCTGGTGCTTCGGTCCCGCGTAGAAGCCCGCGCCGACCGTGCCGGTCTCGCCAGGAGCGACCGAGAATCCGGGGCCCGTGAAGCCGACGATATAGGTGCCGTCGCCGCGCCGGTTCGGGTAGCCGTAGAACACGTTCTGCGTGTCCGCGTCCGCCACCCAGGCGCTCAGGAAATAGTGCTGCAGGATCGCGATCCAGCCGCCGTCGACGGTCTCGCGTAGGGTTTCCTCCTCGAGGTCCTCGAAATCCACCTTGTCGTAGCGCGAATCAAGGGTAGTCAGCGCGGCGCCGAGATACGGCCTCGGACCCAGAAACATCTGGCTGCCCGGGGGCGAGGTCGCGTCCCGCTTGAGCTGGGCGAACAGGTTCGCCGAGAACGGTTCCGACGAGCGGTTGTCCACGCGGTACTCGAGCTCGACGTAGTAGTCCTCCGGGTCGAAGCGGAAGCGCTTCTCGATCGAGACGTCGGCGTCCTGGAACCGCAGCACGACATCCTGCGGCGTGTCGTCGATCCGGTAGGAACGCGCGTCCGGCGCGTAGAGCGGCCGTTCGCCGCGGGCGTCGAACCCGTCCCGTCCGATCAGCCCGCTCTGCGCGACGTAGGTATGGCCCGCGAGGCGGTCGAGGAGCACGAACGGGGTGTCCGGCTGGTCCAGGGTGACCGGGTACCGCGGCAGGTGCACGCCGACGAGGTCCCCGCCGCGGGGGTCGATCCAGACCTTCATGGTCGGCGTGTTCACCTCGACCAGGCTCGGGTCGGACACGACCTCCGGAAGTCGACCGACCGTCTCCGGCTCCGCGTCGAGGGGGATGTCCGGCACGTCCGTCGGCAAGTCTCCCGGGGCTTCGGCGACCGGGATGCCTGGATCCACGACGGGGACCGCGGGCGTCTCGGCGGGCCCTTCGGTGGCGACCGGCGGCGCCGACTGCGTGGGCACCGGCGCCTGGCCGTAATCTTCCTGCCACGCCAGCATGAGGAGATATCCCGTCACCGCCAGGGCGACGATGAGCACGATTCTCTGGATTTCGGGTGCCGGCATCGGTCAGTCCGCCGCGCGCGGGGGCACGGGATCGTAGCCGCCGTCATTGAAGGGATGGCACCTGCCGATGCGGCGAAGGCCGAGCCACCCGCCGCGCCAGGGGCCGTGCACGCGGATGGCTTCGAGCGCGTACGCGGAGCACGACGGGTGGAAGCGGCAACTGCGGGGCAGGAGCGGGCTCAGCGCGTAGCGGTAGAAGCGCACGAGACCCATCGCCAGCGACCTGGCCAGCGTCGTCCCGAATGCGCGTGCCCGGTTCCGCGCGCCGTGTGGGTCCTGCTCCGTCACTGCACCCTCTGCCAGAGTTGGTCCGCCGCCTGCCGCACGTCTCCGACTCCCGTGACGATGATCACGATGTCCCACGCCGGCAGCCCCGGTCTCGCAAGGCGAAACGATTCGCGAACCTGGCGCTTTGCGCGGTTGCGGTCGACGGCGCGTTTCAGGACCCGCTTGGGCACGACGAGTCCCAGGCGGGCTCCGTGCATTCTATTCGGTAGCGCCAGCAGACGTAACGGCCCCTGGCGCATCCGGGTGTGCGGCCGAGCGAAGACCTGGTCGAAGTCCGACTTGCGAGTGATCCTCGCCGCACGCGAAAAACGGTGGTCAACGGGCAAGAGCGACTGTGCCGGGCGGCCGTCGCCGGCGCCGGCAGGGCTAGACCGTCAAGCGTTTCCGGCCCTTCGCGCGCCGCGCGTTCAGCACCTTGCGCCCGGCACGGGTGGACATCCGCGCGCGGAAACCGTGGGTGCGCTTGCGCTTGATCCGGCTCGGCTGATACGTCCGCTTCACGGCGCCTCCGTCATCCGTGCGCCCCGGACGATCTCGGTCCGCAGGCGGGGGCGCGATTGTAGGGAGCCACTTCCA
Organism: Gammaproteobacteria bacterium; assembly: GCA_009840715.1. Lineage (GTDB taxonomy): Bacteria > Pseudomonadota > Gammaproteobacteria > Pseudomonadales > Azotimanducaceae > VXNE01. Next base: position 19,201 of record VXNE01000636.1, on the reverse strand, counting down.
CCAGCGTCAATACAAATGATCTGGTCAGAAGGATATGTGAGATCGTTGTTGTTGTTGGGGGCGTGTCCGGCTGTGCGCAATGGAGGTAAAGCGTTCAATTCGTAGGACATTTCGCACAGGCGAAGGTGTGCATTTCCTACGGGTAAGTGGCCCGCTTCGCGGGAGAACGCGCCCGTTTGGTGGCGGACTTCGAGTTGTCCACAGGATACGCACCGTATTCTGCACAGGATTTCCGGCTCGGGGGGCTGGAGCGGGCAACCTGTCAAGAGGTTTGGACCATCCTAACTGATTGATATGAAAAGGCTTATGAGCATCATGGCGCGTACGGGAAGGGACCGCCGACCGCTTGGTGCGCCTCCCGCGCGACGATGATCGTGCAGCCGCATTGGCAACGTGCATAGAATGGTCGCCGAGGGGGGTCGCGTTGTCTTTCGGGGGGTAGAAATGGTGTGGGAGGAGTGTGTCGCGCGGTTGCAGGACGAGCTGTCGCCGGAGGTCTTCAACACCTGGATTCGACCCCTCCGGGCTCGCTACGGCGAGGGCGAGTCCCACCTGCGCCTCATCGCCCCCAACCGCTACGTTCGCGAAGAGGTCCAGACCCGGTACCTGGCGCGGATCGAGGAACTGATCGACCTGTACAGCGAGGCGGCGACCCCCATGGTCGTCGAGCTTTCGGAGACCAATCGCGTGCGGGCCGCGCAGCCGGCGCGGTCGGGACGTCTCACGGCGACGGAGGCGCTCAACCCGGGCTTCACCTTCGAGACCTTCGTGGAAGGCAAGTCGAACGAGATGGCGAAGGCGGCGGCGCTGCAGGTGGCCAACAACACCGGGAAGTCGTACAACCCCCTGCTGCTCTACGGCGGCACGGGGCTCGGCAAGACCCACCTGATGCAGGCCATCGGCAACGAGGCGCTCAGACAGCGGTCCCGGGACCGGGTGGTCTACATTCACTCGCAGCAATTCGTCCAGGAGATGGTGAAGGCCATCCGCGAAGGGACGATCCAGGACTTCACGCAGCACTACCGTACGCTCGAGATCCTGCTCATCGACGACGTGCAGTTCTTCGCCAACAAGGTCCAGTCACAAGACCAGTTCTTCCATATTTTCAATGCGTTATCCGAACCCGGGCGGCAGATGGTGCTGACGTGCGACCGGTATCCGCGGGACGTGGAGGGACTCGAGGAACGCCTCAAGTCGCGTTTCGTGTGGGGCCTCACGGTCGAGGTCGAACCTCCGGAACTCGAGACGCGCGTCGCGATCCTGCTCAGGAAGGCGGAGGCGGAGGGCTTCGAACTCGACGACGAGGTGGCGTTCTTCATCGCCGAGCGCATTCGCTCCAACGTGCGCGAGCTGGAGGGGGCCCTGCGGCTGGTGCACGCGAACGCCGTTTTCGACGGAGTGCGCATCACCACGGAACAGGTCAGTAGCGTCCTCAAGCGTATCCTCGCCATCCATGCGCGACAGATCACCATCGACGAGATTCAGCGCGTCGTGGCGGAGCACTATCGAGTGACGGTCTCGGACATCCTGTCGAAGCGGCGCAGCCGGACGCTGGTACGGCCGCGACACGTCGCGATGTACCTGACCAAGGTGCTCACCAACCATTCTTTGCCGGAGATCGGCAAGTCGTTCGGCGACCGCGATCACACGACGGTGCTGCATGCCTGTAATAAAATCCGCGAGGCCAAGGAAAGCAACGTCGAACTCGCCGAGGACTGCCGCAATCTGGAGCGACTGCTGACGACCTGAGGTGCGTTGCGGCGAAGTGGACGAGTTCGGGTGGAGCCGGGGAACGGAGTGAAATGAAGTTCAGCACTGATAGGGAGACGCTGCTACGCGCGCTGTCCATGGTGACGGGCGTGGTGGAACGCAGGCAGACGCTTCCCGTCCTGTCCAATCTCCTCGTCGTGGCGCGGGAAGACGGCCTGACGATGACCGCCACGGACCTCGAAGTCGAGTTGAGCGTCCGGGTGCGGGACGGCGTCGAGATCGAGCGCGGCGGGAAGGCGACGATCCCGGGCCGGAAGCTCGTGGACATCTGGCGCTCCCTGCCGGAAGGCGCCCGGATCACCGTGGAGGTGGCCGACCAGGTCACCGTGCGGTCCGGCAAGAGCCGCTTCGCCCTGGCCACCTTGCCGGTGGACGAGTATCCGGACATGGCGGAGCCGCAGAGCGACGTCAAGGTGCTGGTGCCGGTGGACGATGTGCGCCGCCTCCTGGACCAGACCAGTTTCGCCATGGCCCAGCAGGACGTGCGGTACTTCCTGAACGGGATGCTGTTCGAGATCACGGGCGAGTACGTGCGCACGGTGGCCACGGACGGGCACCGGCTCGCGATGTGCACGTGTTCCGGCGGTGCGCAGGGCGTCGACCGGATGCAGGCGATCGTGCCGCGCAAGGGCGTGAACGAACTTGCGCGGCTCCTGGGCGAAGGCGAGGAACCGCTGCTGCTGGCGCTCGGCAGCAACCACCTGCGGGCGGTCCAGGGCGGCTACACGCTGGTCTCGAAGCTCGTCGACGGCCAGTTCCCCGACTACGAGCGCGTCATCCCGAAGAACACCGAGCACTACGTGACGAGCGACCGCGAGACGCTGCGGCGGTCCTTGCGGAGCACGTCCATCCTGTCGAACGAGAAGTACCGTGGGGTACGGCTGTCCCTTGACGGGGAAGAGCTGACGGTGCAGGCGAACAACCCAGACCAGGAAGAGGCGGAAGACGTCATCCCCGTCGAGTACGACGGCGATCCGCTCGAGATCGGCTTCAACGCGGACTACCTGCTGGACATCCTCAATGCCCTGTCGGGAGAGAGCGTGCGGATGTCCGTGTCGGACGGCAACAGCGCCGCACTGATCGAGGGGCCGGAAGAGGAAGGAGCCCTGTTCGTCGCGATGCCGATGCGCTTATAGAGCCCTTAGCCGGGGAGCGCGAGGGCGGCCCGCGTCCGGGGCTTGCCCCTCGTAAGAAGACATGATCGTCGAGCATGTGGAGGTCCGTTGCGTCCGTAACGTAACGGAGGCTTCGCTCGATCTCTGCCCCGGGCTCAACGTCCTGGTGGGTCCGAACGGCGCCGGCAAGACGGCGCTGCTCGAAGCGCTGCACCTGCTCATCCGCGGACGGTCCTTCCGGGGCCGCGGCGTCTCGTTCCTGCTGCAGCACGGCGCGCCGGCGCTTTCGGTGCACCTGCGCGGCTCGGATCCGGTCCGCGGGCGGGTCACCCTCGGCATGGCGCGCGAACGGTCCAGCGACACGGAGCTGCGCCTGAACGGGGAGGCCGTGCGGCAGGCGTCCGTCGTCGCGGGGCTCCTCCCGATGCAGTTGCTGCTGCCGGACCTCGCCGAGCTGGTCTTCGGCAGTCCCCGGGAACGCCGCCAGTGGCTCGACTGGGGCGTGTTTCACGTGAAACACGACTACGTGGACACCCTGCGCGACTATGTCCGGTCCGTGCGCCAGCGCAATGCGGTCCTGCGGACGGACGACCACGAGACGCTGCAGGCCTGGACCGGGAGGATGATCGAACTGGGCGAGGCGGTCACCGAAGCGCGGCAGGAGTACTTCGACGCCGTTCGGCCGACGGTACTCGAGTGCCTGGAGACGCTGGCGCCCGGCCTCGCGGTGACGCTGGAGTACCACCCCGGATTCCAGGGCGATTCGTTGGCCGAAGAGGTCGCGGAAAGCACCCCGCGCGATGTAAAATCGGGCGCAACACAGGTAGGCCCACACCGCGCGGACATTCGCCTGGGCTCGGAGCGCGGAAGGGCCGCCGGGGTACTGTCCAGGGGCCAGGGCAAGGCGCTTGCGAGCGCCCTGCGGATCGGCCAGGCGAAGGCACTACTGGACGAGCAGGGGGCCCGGAGTCTGTTCCTGATCGACGATGTTTGGGCGGAACTGGACGACAACCACAGCGTCCGGTTCTTTGGCCTCCTCGATCGGATGGATTGCCAGATCCTGGCCACCTCGACGCACGAGCCGGGTCTGGCCGAGTCGTTCGGCGCGGGCCGTTCGAAAGTGTTTCACGTGGAACAGGGTGTCGTGAGCGAGCATGACCGACGGTAGCTACGACTCCCGCAGCATCAAGGTGCTGCGGGGTCTGGACGCGGTACGAAAGCGCCCCGGGATGTACATCGGGGACACGGAGGACGGCACGGGGCTGCACCACATGGTGCAGGAACTCGTGGACAACGCCATCGACGAGGCCCTGGCGGGCCACTGCGACGAGATCCACGTGATCGTGCATCCCGGCGAGTCCGTCACCGTCACGGACAACGGCCGGGGCATTCCGGTCGACATCCACCCGGAGGAAGGCGTCTCGGCGGCCGAGGTCATCATGACCACCCTCCACGCCGGGGGGAAGTTCGACGACAACAGCTACAAGGTGTCGGGCGGACTGCACGGTGTCGGCGTCTCCGTGGTGAACGCCCTCTCCGAGGAGTTGCGGCTCACGGTACGGCGGGAAGGCAAGGTGTTCCTGCAGACCTACCGGGACGGGGAGCCCCAGGCGCCGCTCGAGGCGGTGGGGACGACGCAGCGCCAGGGTACGGAGTGCTACTTCAAGCCGTCCCCGGCGACCTTCCGGAACATCGAGTTCCACTACGACATCCTCGCGAAACGCCTGCGCGAACTGGCGTTCCTGAACTCTGGCGTCGCGATCCACCTGGTCGACGAACGCACCGGGGGCAAGAGCGCCAAGTTCCTCTACGAGGGCGGCCTCAAGGCCTTCGTCGACTTCCTGAACCAGAACAAGACGCCGCTCAACGACATCTTCCACTTCGCCACGGAGCGCGACGACGGCATTGGCGTCGAAATCGCGATGCAGTGGAACGACAGTTTCCAGGAGCAGGTCTTCGCCTACACGAACAACATCCCGCAGGGCGACGGCGGAACGCACATCGCGGGCTTTCGCGGTGGCCTGACACGTACGCTGAACCAGTACATCGAGCGGGAAGGGCTCCTGAAGAAGGCACAGGTCTCGACGACCGGGGACGACGCCCGCGAAGGGCTGACGGCGGTGGTGTCGGTGAAGGTCCCGGACCCGAAGTTCTCCTCGCAGACCAAGGACAAGCTGGTGTCGAGCGAGGTAAAAACCGCCGTAGAACAGGAACTTGGGCGGCTGTTCACCGAGTACCTGGACGAGCATCCGGACGACGCGCGCAACGTCGTCACGAAGATGATCGATGCGGCGCGGGCACGGGAAGCGGCGCGCAAGGCCCGGGAGATGACGCGCCGCAAGGGGGCGCTCGACATCGCGGGCCTGCCAGGCAAGCTCGCGGACTGCCAGGAGAAAGACCCGGCGCTCTCGGAGATCTACCTTGTCGAGGGCGACTCCGCCGGGGGATCGGCCAAGCAGGGCCGCGACCGCCGGACGCAGGCGGTGCTGCCCCTGCGCGGGAAGATCCTGAACGTCGAGAAGGCGCGCTTCGACAAGATGCTGTCGTCGCAGGAGGTCGGGACCCTCGTCACGGCGCTCGGCTGCGGGATCGGCAACGACGAGTTCGACCTCGCGAAGCTCCGCTACCACTGGGTGATCATCATGACGGACGCGGACGTGGACGGCTCCCACATCCGCACGCTGTTGCTGACGTTCTTCTACCGGCAGATGCCCGAACTCATCGAACACGGCCACGTCTTCATCGCGCAGCCGCCGCTCTACAAGGTGAAGCGGGGCCGGCAGGAGCAGTACGTCAAGGACGACGACGAACTCGACGACTACTTCCTGCAGTCGGCGCTGGAGCAGGCGCGGCTGTATGTCAATGCGGATGCCCCGGCGATGCTCGACGCCTCGTTCGAGGACCTGGCGCGGCGCTACCAGGAGCTGATGCGCCGGCTCGAGGCGCTGGCGCGCGTGTACCCCGTGGAGGTGACGCAGGTCATGCTGGACATTCCGCGGTTGACGTTGGCGGACCTCGGGGACGAAGCGCGCGTTCGCGAGTGGGCGGGCCAGTACGCCGAGCGCCTCAACGCCGGCGGAAACGGCAACGGCGACGGGAACGGCAGGACGACCGAAGTGCAGGTCCGCGCGGACCCGGAATACGCGATCCATTACCCGGTCGTGGTGGTTTCGGCCCACGGCGCCACGGAAGAGACGGCGCTCGGCCAGGACTTCTTCCGCTCGGCAGAGTACGCGGCGCTCGGCGCGCTGGCGGACGACCTGGAAGGGCTGTTCGAGGAAGGCGCCTTCGTCGCGCGCGGGGAACGGCGCCAGGCGGTGGAGTCCTTCGCGGACGTATACGCGTGGATACATGCCGAGGCGCGCCGCGGGGTGGACCTGTCCCGCTACAAGGGCCTGGGAGAGATGAACCCCGAGCACCTCTGGGAAACGACGATGGACCCGGAGGTCCGGCGCATGCTGCGCGTCACGGTCGACGACGCCATCGAGGCCGACCGGATGTTCACCACGCTGATGGGGGACCGCGTCGAACCGCGGCGGGAGTTCATCGAGTCGAACGCGCGGCTGGTGGTGAACCTGGACGTCTGACGCGGCGACTTGCGGCCCGGCGTCACGGGCGTTCGAGGAGGCGCATCTCGCTTGCGAGCCAATCCTCGGCCAACTTGTTGATTTCTTTGTGCTTTTTCCCTGCTGTGTCCAGCGGGGGAGAGATGCGCACGCGCACGGTGCCAGGCGTCTTCCGAAAGCGGTGCGCCGGCCAGTAGCGGCCGGCGTCGTGCGCGACGACCAGCACCGGGCAGCCCGCGCGCGCTGCGAGCGCCGCGCCTCCCGCCTCGAAAGGCCGCTGCTCGCCCCAGGGCACGCGCGTCCCCTCGGGGAAGAGCGTGACGGAGAACCCGGACTTCAGCCGGTCCGTGCCGCGTTCGAGCAGTTGGCGGTACGCGTTGCGGCGCGCCCCCCGGTCGATGGCGATGGGCCGGTTGATCGCGAACGCCCAGCCGAAGAACGGGATCCAGAGCAGCTCGCGCTTGATGAGCGTGGTCTGCGGGCTGAGCAGCGTCTGCACGAACAGCGTGTCCCAGGTGCTCTGGTGCTTGACCAGCAGGATGCAGGGCTCGTCCGGCAGGTGCTCGCGCCCTTCCACCACGGCGCGGATGTCGCAGGTGACCTTGAGCCAGGCGAGGACGATGCGGGTCCAGGTGCCGATGACGAACGAGAACCTGGCCTTGGCCGGGAGCATCCAGCCGACGGCGACGGACAGGCTGCCCCAGGCGATCGTCGAGAAGACGTACCCCGCGTAGAAGAGGGCTGCCCGCAGGTCCGCGATCATCCGGCAAGCCCCCGTGCCGCGGCGGCGAGGTCGTCGTACACGCGCCGGACTCCCGCCGCGCGCGCCCAGGGTTCCGCCTCCGCCCCGTAACCGGTGCGCACGAGGATCGGCTCGCAGCCGGCGGCCAGCGCCGCGTCCATGTCCCGTTGCGAGTCCCCGACGAAACACGTCTCCTGCGCGGCGATGCCGAAGTCACGCATCGCGGCGTGCAGCATGCCGGGCCGGGGCTTGCGGCACCCGCAGGCGTCCTCCGGCCGGTGGGGGCAGACGTACACGCGATCGAGCAGGGCACCGGCGGCATGCAGGGCAGCGTCCATGTGCCGGTGCACGGCGGCGAGGTCCTCCGCGGACATGATTCCCCGCCCGACGGCGCTCTGGTTGGTGCAGACGGCAACGACGCAGCCACGGGCGTTCAGCGCGGCCACGGCTTCGGGGCCGCCGGCGATGGGGCGCCATTCGGCGGGAGTTTTGATGTAGTTTCCGGGGTCTCCGTCGGGCCCGGGGGGTGGCCGGTGGTTGATCACGCCGTCGCGGTCGAGCAAAACAAGCCTGTACATGTAGGTGAAGCCGTGGCGGTGTCCGCGGCACGCTCCCGATGAGCGCGGATGATATGGGCAAACCGCGCTGTCCTTGGAGCCTCTCCGACGCGGACATGCGCCACTACCACGACGTCGAGTGGGGCGTGCCCGTCCGGGACCCGCGCGACCTCTTCGAGCGGCTCACGCTCGAGGGCATGCAGGCGGGGCTGTCCTGGCGCACGATCCTCGTCAAGCGCCCCCACATGGCGCGGGTCTTTTTCGGCTTCGACCCGGAACGTCTCGCCCGCACGGGCGACGAAGACCTGGCGCGGTGGCTCAAGGACTCGGGCATCATCCGCCACCGGGGCAAGCTGACCGCGATGGTGGGCAACGCGCGGCGTTTCCTCGAACTGGCGGACCCCGCGGCGTTCCTGTGGGGCTTCGTGGACGGTGCGCCGGTCCAGAATCGGTGGGAGGCCCCGGCGGACGTGCCGAGCAAGACGCCCGTGTCCGTCGCGATGTCGAAGACCCTGCGCAAGGAGGGATTCCGCTTCGTGGGGCCGACCATCTGCTACGCGTTCATGCAGAGCGCCGGGTTCGTGAACGACCACCTCGTGAGCTGCTTCCGCCACGGGGAGGTCGCCGGGGGCGCGTAGCCGCGCATGGCCCGGATCGTCATCGCCCTGGTGCGCGCCCTGGGTTGGCTGCCGCTGTCGTGGGCGCGGGGGCTCGGGGGCTTCGCCGGGACGATCGGCTGGTGGCTGCGTCTGCCCGCCGCATCGGTCACGGACGCGAACCTGGCGCTGTGCTTCCCCGAACTCGACACCCGGGCGCGCCGCAAGCTCGGCCGGCGCAGCCTGATGGAGACCTGCCGCCTGGGCTGCGAAAGCGGGTTCGTGTGGCATGCGAGCAGGGACGCCTTCGCCAAAGCCCTGAGCGTGGTGGAGGGAGACGCGTTGCTCGAGGCGGCGCGTTCGCACCCGGGCGGCACGCTCATCCTGTCGCCGCACTGGGGCAACTGGGAAGTGCTCGCGTTCGCCCTCGGGCCGCGGATGCCGATCACGTTCCTGTACGACCCGCCGAAGGTGCGCGCGCTCGAAGCGTCCATCGTACGGGCCCGGACGCGCTGGGGCCTGTCCCTGGCGCCGCTGGACGTCGGCGGCCTGCGCCAGGTGCGGCGGGCCCTGGCTGCGGGAGAGGCGGTGGGCGTGTTGCCGGACCAGACACCCCGCCCGGACGCGGCGGTACGGGCCCCCTTCTTCGGCGTCGACGTGCTCACGATGACCCTGGCCCGGCGCCTGATCGGTCCGGAGACGCAGGTGCTGATGGTGACGGTGAGGCGCTGCGCAGGGGGATTCGAACTCGCCTGCGAAAAGGTGGACGAGGCAATCCGGTCGGAAGACCTGGGGGTCAGCGCCACGGCGATGAACCAGGCGGTGGAGCAGGCCGTTCGGCGCGACCCGGCGCAGTACCAGTGGGAGTACAAGCGCTTTAGGGAACGGCGGCGGCGTGGGGGTCCGAAGGTGGCGCCCGACGCGGCCGCTTAGCGTCAGCTCCGCCAGTAAGCCGGCGTAAGCAGCACCAGCAACGTGAAGATCTCGAGCCGCCCGAGCAGCATCGCGAGGACGAGGAGCCACTTGGTCGGCGCGGTCAGGTCGGCGTAGTTCAGCGCCACGGAGCCGAGCCCGGGGCCGAGGTTGTTGAGGCACGCGCCGACGGCGGAGAAGGCGCTGACGAAGTCGAGGCCCGAGATCGCGAGGACGAGGCAGACCATCGCGAGGAAGATCGTGACGTAGGCCGCGAAGAACCCCCAGATGCCGTCCAGCACGCGGTCGGGGATCACCTCCCGGCCCAGCTTGACCGGGAACACGCCGTTCGGGTGAATCAACCGCCGGATTTCCCGCAAGCCCTGCCGCGACACCAGCAGGACGCGCATCATCTTGATCCCGCCGGCGGTCGATCCGGCGCAGCCGCCGGCGAACGCGGCGAAGAGCAGCAGGAACGGCACGAAGGAGGGCCAGAGGCTGAAGTTCGCGGTGGTGAAGCCGGTGGTGGTCGTGATCGACACCGCCTGGAAGATGCCGTCGCGCACCGGGTTCTCCGTGGCGCCCGGGTTCTGCAGCAGGCTCAAGACGACCACCACCGCCACGAAGACGAGGGCGGACAGATACGTGCGCACCTCGCGGTCCGTGAAGTAGAGCGTCGGCCGTCGCCACGCCAGGAAGTGCAGGCCGAAGTTGATGCCGGAGAGGATCATGAACACGATCGCCACGGACTCGATCCAGCCGCTCGCGAAGTACCCGAGGCTCGCGTCGTGGGTCGAGAAGCCGCCGATCGCGACCGTGGAGAAGGCGTGGCAGACGGCGTCGAAGAGGCTCATGCCGGCCGCCCAGTAGGCCAGCGCACAGGCCAGCGTCAGGCTGCAGTAGATGAGCCACAGCGCGCGCGCCGTCTCGGTGATACGGGGGGTCAGCTTGGTGTCCTTGACCGGGCCGGGCGACTCGGCCCGGTAGAGCTGCATGCCCCCGACGCCGAGCATCGGCAGCACCGCCACGGCGAGGACGATGATGCCCATGCCGCCGAGCCACTGCAGGAGCTGCCGGTAGAAGAGGATGGAGCGCGGCAGGTCGTCCAGGCCGCTGACTACCGTGGCGCCCGTGGTCGTCAGCCCCGAGAGGGACTCGAAGGCGGCGTCGGTGAACGTGTGCGCGAGGCTCGGGGCGAAGTACATCGGCAGCGCGCCGAAGAGTCCGAGGCCCACGTAGAAGAGTACGGTGATCAGGAAACCCTCGCGGCTCCGCAACTCCCCCTCGGCCCGTGGCCGGGAGAAGCGCAGCAAGGCGCCGGCGCCGAACGTGATTGCGAAAGCGGTGAGGAACGGGGCGATCGTCTCCTCGCCGTAGAAGAGCGCCACCGCAACGGGCGCCACCATCGCGATGCTGAAGAGCATCAGCAGCACGCCGGTGATGCGGAGGATGACGCCGAAGTGCAAGGCGTGCCGCCTCTAGAAGAAGGAGAGGCCGACCTGGAAGAGGCGCTCCACCGCGGGGATGCGCCGCTTGTCCGTCACGAACAGGATGACGTGGTCGTCCGGTTCGGTCACGACATCGTCGTGCGCGATCAGGACCTCCTCGCCCCGCACGACCGCACCGACGGTCGTCCCGGGCGGGAGCTTGAGCTCGGAGAGGGCGCGTCCGGCCACGTTGCTGCTCTTGGCGTCGCCGTGCACGACCGCCTCGATCGCCTCCGCGGCGCCCCGGCGCAGGCTGTGCACCCGGGCGATGTCCGCGCGGCGCACGTGCCTGAGGATAGTGCTCGTGGTCGCGAGCTGCGGGGAGATGGCGACGTTGATGTCGCCCCCTTCCATTAGGTCGACGTACGCCGGCTTGCCGATCAGCGTCATGACCTGGCGCACGCCGAGGCGCTTCGAGAGGAGCGACGACATGATGTTCACCTCGTCGTCGTTGGTCACCGCGCAGAACGCGTCCGTGCGTTCGATGTTCTCCTCGAGCAGCAGGTCCTTGTCGGTCGCGTCGCCGTGGATGACGACCGCCGAGTCGAGTTGCTGCGCGAGTTCCGCCGCCCGTCCGGCGTTGTGTTCCACCACCTTCACCGAGAAGAGCGGCTCGATGGCGCGGGCGAGCTGCTCGCCGATGTGGCCGCCGCCGGCGATGAGCACGCGCTTGTAGGGGCGCTCCACCCGGCGCAGTTCGGCCATGACGGCGTTGATGTCGTCGGCCGCAGCGATGAAGAAGACGTCGTCCTCGGCCTCGATGATGGTGTCGCCCTCGGGAAGGATCGCCCGGCCGCGCCGGAAAATCGCGGCGACCCGGGAGTCGACCTTGGGCATCCGCTTGCGCAGGAAGCGGAGGTCCTGGCCGACCAGGGGGCTGTCGTGGGTGGCCTTGACGGCGACGAGCTTGACGCGGCCGTCGGCGAAGTCGAGCACCTGCAGGGCGCCCGGGTGTTCGAGAAGTTCCCGGATCTGCTCCGTCACGACGTGCTCGGGGTTGATGAGCACGTCGATCGGCATGTGTTCCTGCGTGAAGAAGCCGGTCCGCGAGTGGTAGGAGTCGGCGCGGATGCGCGCGATCTTCGTCGGCGTGCGGAACATCGAGTAGCACACCTGGCACGCGACCATGTTGACCTCGTCGTTCGGCGTCACCGCGATGAGCATGTCGGCGTCCCCGGCGCCGGCGTCGCGCAGCACGTCGGGCCGGGAGGCGTAGCCGTGCACGGTGCGGATGTCGAGGCGGTCGCGCAGATCGCGGAGGCGGGCGCCGTCGATGTCGACCAGGGTGATGTCGAAGGCTTCGCTCGCCAGGTGCTCGGCGAGGGTGCCGCCCACCTGGCCCGCACCGAGGATCAGGATGTTCACGCGGCCGGACCCTTGGCGAGGCGGGCGAAGTAGAAGCCGTCGGGTCCGCCGGGACTCGGGAGCACGATGCGTCCGTGGTCGGTGGAGCGGCCCCACGAAGCGTGTATGGGGGCCGATGCGGCGTCCGGCGTGACGGCCAGGAAGTCCTCCAGCACGGCGTCGTTCTCCTCCGGCAGGACGGAACAGGTACAGTAAAGCAGCGTGCCGCCGCTGGAAAGGACGCCCCAGAGGCTCGCGAGCATGGCGCGCTGGAGGTCGGCGGCGCGCTCCACGTCGGCCGGCGTGCGCGACACCTTGATATCGGGATGCCGGCGCAGGGTTCCCGTCCCGGAGCACGGTGCGTCCAGCAGGATCGCGTCGAACAGGGGAAGGATCGCCCGGCCGCGCCGGAAAATCGCGGCGACCCGGGAGTCGACCTTGGGCATCCGCTTGCGCAGGAAGCGGAGGTCCTGGCCGACCAGGGGGCTGTCGTGGGTGGCCTTGACGGCGACGAGCTTGACGCGGCCGTCGGCGAAGTCGAGCACCTGCAGGGCGCCCGGGTGTTCGAGAAGTTCCCGGATCTGCTCCGTCACGACGTGCTCGGGGTTGATGAGCACGTCGATCGGCATGTGTTCCTGCGTGAAGAAGCCGGTCCGCGAGTGGTAGGAGTCGGCGCGGATGCGCGCGATCTTCGTCGGCGTGCGGAACATCGAGTAGCACACCTGGCACGCGACCATGTTGACCTCGTCGTTCGGCGTCACCGCGATGAGCATGTCGGCGTCCCCGGCGCCGGCGTCGCGCAGCACGTCGGGCCGGGAGGCGTAGCCGTGCACGGTGCGGATGTCGAGGCGGTCGCGCAGATCGCGGAGGCGGGCGCCGTCGATGTCGACCAGGGTGATGTCGAAGGCTTCGCTCGCCAGGTGCTCGGCGAGGGTGCCGCCCACCTGGCCCGCACCGAGGATCAGGATGTTCACGCGGCCGGACCCTTGGCGAGGCGGGCGAAGTAGAAGCCGTCGGGTCCGCCGGGACTCGGGAGCACGATGCGTCCGTGGTCGGTGGAGCGGCCCCACGAAGCGTGTATGGGGGCCGATGCGGCGTCCGGCGTGACGGCCAGGAAGTCCTCCAGCACGGCGTCGTTCTCCTCCGGCAGGACGGAACAGGTACAGTAAAGCAGCGTGCCGCCGCTGGAAAGGACGCCCCAGAGGCTCGCGAGCATGGCGCGCTGGAGGTCGGCGGCGCGCTCCACGTCGGCCGGCGTGCGCGACACCTTGATATCGGGATGCCGGCGCAGGGTTCCCGTCCCGGAGCACGGTGCGTCCAGCAGGATCGCGTCGAACAGGGTGCCGTCCCACCATTTCGTGTCCGTCGCGTCTCCGGTGATGACCCTGGGGAGGCGGTGGCCGAGACGGTCCGCCTCGCCGTGCAGTCGCTGAAGACGGTTTTCGCTCGCATCGAGGGCGGTCACGGCGATGGACGGATCCGCTTCGAGCATTCCGAAGGCCTTGCCGCCGGGAGCGGCGCAGGCGTCGAGGACCCTTGCTTCCGGTGCGAGCGGCAGCAGGGTCGCCGCGAGTTGCGCGGCTTCGTCCTGGACCGCGACCCAACCCGCGTCGTAACCCGGCAGGCGCGCCGCGGGGACGGGGGTCTCCAGCACGAGCGAGGCCGGAGGGATGCCCGGGCGATGGGCGAGACCCGCGGCATCGAGCAGCGCCCGATACGCGGGGACCCCGTGTTTCGTGCGGTTCACGCGGAGCGCCATCGGTGCGCGGCCGTTGTTGGCGTCGAACAACTCGGGGCACAAATCTGGCCAGGCCGTCCGCAACGCCTCGATCAGCCAGCGGGGGTGTTCCCAGCGTTCCTCTTCGGAAGCGGTGTCGGCGGGCGCCTCGGCGGCGCGACGGAGGACGCCGTTCACGAGCCCGCGCGCCCACGGCTTGCCGAGGACGCGGGTCGCGGCGACGGTCTCGGAGACCGCGGCATGGTCGGGAACGCGCAGGTGGCGCAGCTGGTAGAGACCGACGAGGAGCAGGGCGTAGATGTCCTGGTCGCGGTCGCGCAGCGGGTGCGAGAGACGCGCATCGACGGCCCCGCGCAACGAGAAGTAGCGCCGGCACGTCCCGAAGGCAAGTTCACGCACGAGCGGCGGCGTTCCCGCGCCAAGGACCTCGTCGAGCGCGAGGCGTCTCCGCCGGACGGCGTCCAAGGCCCGGGCGGCGCGGGCACGCAGCTCTGCCGGGCCGGGGGGCTTTTCTTGCGAGGGGTTCCCCCTGACGCGGGCCGCCCTCGCGCTCCCCGGCTGAGGGCTCTCGCGCTCAGCCGGGCACATCGAACTGGACGCCGGCCGCGAACAGTTCCGGGAAGCCGTTCGCCGCGGCTTGCGCGACCATGGGACGCCCCTTGCCGCGCGAGAGCTGCACCGTGTCAAGCAGGAGTGCGCCTGCGCCGCAAGCGACGGTGAACCCGGCGGCGGTCCTCTCGAGACGTCCCGGTGTGGAGGCGTCCGCATCGGTAGCGCGGGCCGCCAGGATGCCGATGCGCTCGCCGTCCCGGGTGGCGAACGCGGATCGGCGCCCGGACAGCGCCCGGACCTGCAGCGCGATGTCCGCGGCCGGGCGGGTCCAGTCGATGATCGCGTCCCGCGCCGTCAGTTTCGGGGCCCTGGTCGCCTGGGCATCGTCCTGGGGCGTCGGCTCGATTTCGTCCAGGCGGTCCAGGCACTCGAGCAGCGTCTGTGCACCGAGGTCGGCCAACCGCTCCGTGAGCGCCGCACCGGTTTCGTCGGCGCCGATCGGGGTGGAACGTCGGGCGAAGACCGGTCCGGAGTCGAGTCCGGTGTCGATCCGCATGATGCTGATGCCGGTCGTCGTGTCGCCCGCCATGATGGCCCGCTCGACCGGCGCGGCGCCGCGCCAGCGCGGGAGGAGAGGAGCGTGCCCGTTGATGCAGGCGCGCGCGGGTGCTTCGCGCACGGTGGGCGGCAGGATGCGGCCGTACGCCGCCACCACGAGCACATCGAGGGACGCGAGGCGCGGGAGTTCCTCCCCGATCCGCTCCGGGGTGTACACGGGGACGGCGTGGGCTTCGGCGAACCGCCTTGTCGGGCTGGGGGTCAGCCGTCGGCTGCGGCCGGCGGGACGGTCCGGCTGGGTGAACACCGCCGACACCCGGTGGGGCGAGTCCAGGAGGGCGCGCAGGATGCGGACCGCGAAGTCGGGAGTGCCGGCGAACCCCAGCGTCAGGGGGACGGTCAAGCGCTCGCGGCCTCTTCGCGTCGTTGTTTCGTGAGCTTCTTGCGGATGCGGCCGCGCTTCAGGCTCGACAGGTAGTCGACGAAGAGCTTGCCGTCGAGGTGATCGCGCTCGTGCTGGATGCAGACGGACAGCAGCCCCTCCGCCTCCAGCGTGAACGGCTCGCCGTCGCGGCCGAGCGCCGTGACCCGGATCCGCTCCGCGCGGCGCACGACCTCGTGGAAGCCGGGCACGGAGAGGCATCCCTCCTCGCGCTCCTGCGTACCGCCCAGGACCTCGATCTCCGGGTTGACGAAGGCGTGGGGCTGGTCGTGGTCCGGGGAGACGTCCACGACGATGATCCGGCGGTGCACGTCCACCTGGCTGGCCGAGAGACCGATGCCGGGCGCGGCGTACATCGTCTCGAACATGTCGTCGATCAGCCGGCGGACGGCGGCGGTCACCTCCGGCACGGGCTGCGCGCGGATGCGCAGGCGGGGGTTGGGGTATTCGAGGATTGGCAGCAGCGCCATGTCGGATCTTCGTCTCGCGATGCGGGTGTGGGGTGGGCATCGCCGGAGGCGCAATGATAGAGAACTTTCTGCGTCCGCGGGGCGATGTCCCGCATGCTGTCGGGACGGGAACGCACGCGAACTCGGGGCGCGGGCTGGCTGCGGCGGGGGGCGGCCGGCGGTACAAGGAGCACATGGAAGCGCTGTCGGGAGAAGCCCTGCCGGAATGTCTGCGGGTCATCCCCGACCCGCCGCGGCGGCTGTACGTGCGGGGCGCCACGGAAGCCCTCGCAGCGCCGTCTGTGGCGATCGTGGGGAGCCGCCGCGCGAGCCGGGCCGGGCGGCAGTTTGCGGAAACGCTCGCTGGCGATCTGGCGGCGGCGGGGCTGGTGGTCGTAAGCGGCCTCGCCTACGGCATCGATGCCGCCGCGCATCGCGGCGCGCTCGCGGGCGGGGGCCGGACGGTGGCGGTGCTCGGGAGTGGCCTGGATCGGGTCTATCCGCGACAGCACACCGTGTTGGCCGCCGAGATCACCGACGGCGGCGGCGCCGTGGTTTCCGAGTACGCCGCGGACCGGTCGCCGCGAAAGCACCAGTTCCCGGAACGCAACCGGCTGATCAGCGGGCTCAGCCTCGGCGTGGTCATCGTCGAGGCGACGACGAAGAGCGGCTCGCTCATCACGGCGCGCATGGCGGCGGAACAGGGCCGGGAGGTGATGGCCGTGCCCGGGCCCGTGGCGAGCCCGCTCTCGGGCGGGTGTCACCGGCTCCTGAAGAGCGGGGCGGCGTTGATCGAGACCGCGGACGATGTCCTCTACGCCGTCGGGTACGACACGGCGGAGCGGACGCGGAAGGAAGGCGAACGCGCGCCCGATCGCCTGGCGGCCGTACTCGAGCAGGTCGGCGCCGAGACGACGACGCTGGACCAGGTCGTCGGGGCGACGGGAATGGCGCTCGAGGCGGCCGCGGAAGCCCTGGTGGAACTCGAGCTTCTGGGGTTTGTCGCCGCACACCGCGGCGGGTATATTCGGCGGCCTTCCTGATCCCGCTTGAACAACGCCAAAGGAGGCAGCCGCCGATGGCCTGGGTAGCCGTGTTGATGGGTTCGGAGTCCGACTGGCCGACGATGCAGGCCTGCACGGAAGTGCTGTCGGGCCTCGATATCGGCTTCGAAGTACGCGTCACGTCGGCGCACCGCACGCCCGACCAAACCGCGGCCTACGTGGCCGACGCGGTGGAGCGGGACTGCGGCATCTTCGTCTGCGCGGCGGGCATGGCGGCCCACCTGGCCGGGGCCGTGGCGGCGCAGACCGTGCGGCCGGTCATCGGCGTCCCCATCGACAGTGGCCCGCTCCAGGGGGCGGATGCGTTGCTCTCCACCGTGCAGATGCCCGGGGGCATCCCCGTCGCCACGGTCGCGGTCGGCAAGGCCGGCGCCCGCAACGCGGCGTACCTCGCGGCCCAGATCCTGGCGGTGGCGGATGCGGACCTGGCCACGGCGCTCGCCGCCGACCGCGAAGCCGGACGCGAGCGGGTGAACGCCCAGAACGCGTCGGTGCAGCGCGATCTCGGTCGGTGACGCACGGCGGAGGGGCTCCTCGCTGGCCCTGGCGCGCGCCGTGCATCTGCTCGAGACGGGGGGCGTGGTTGCACACGCCCTCGAGGGGGTCTGGGGACTCGCCTGCGATCCGTTCGATGCCGGGGCCGTCGCACGCGTGCTGCGGATCAAGCAGCGCCCGGTCTCCAAGGGGCTGATCGTCGTCGCGGCGTCGCCCGCGCCGTTCGCCGAGGAGCTTGGGGATCTCTCCCCGACCGTGCGCGACGCCGTGCTCGCAAGCTGGCCGGGGGCTACGACCTGGGTCGTCCCGAACCACAGCTTCCCGGCGTGGATCACCGGCGGCGCGCCCACGGTCGCCATCCGCGTCCCCGCGCATGCGCAAGCCCGGGCGCTCGCGGAGCGTTTCGGGGGCGCGCTCGTCTCGACGTCGGCCAACCTCTCGGGCTGGCCGCCGGCCCGCAGCGAACTGGTCGTGCGCCGGCACTTCGGGCGCACCGTGGACTGGGTTCTGCCCGGCGCGACCGCGGGGCGGCGCGGGCCTTCGAGGATTCGGGTCGCCGGGAGCGGCGCGGAGCTCAGATGACCGACCGCTATGCCGTGATCGGCAACCCGGTCGGGCACAGCCTATCGCCGCGCATCCACGCGCATTTCGCGACCGCGACGGGCGAGGACCTCACGTATCGAACGTTGCCGGCGGACGCGTTCGGCGTGGCGGCGGAGGGGTTCTTCGAAGCAGGCGGTCGCGGCCTGAACGTCACGTTGCCCTTCAAGCTCGACGCGTTCGTGTGGGTCGCCGAGCGGGGCGGCGGCCGCGGCGCCGCCCGGGCGGCGGGCGCCGTCAACACGATCGCGGTCTCCCGGGAGGGTGCGCACGGCTACAACACCGACGGTGTCGGGCTGCTGCGGGACCTGGAACACAACCTCGGGGTGGGGATCTCGGGTCGCCGCGTGCTGGTGCTGGGGGCCGGCGGCGCGGTGCAGGGCGTCCTCGGACCACTCCTCGACGCCGGGCCGCACCGGCTGACCGTCGCGAACCGCACCGTGTCGAAGGCCGAGCGGCTGGCGGCGGCCTTCGCGGGCGTGGAGGCCTCCGGACTCCCAGACCTGGACACGGACTACGACGTCATCATCAACGGGACCTCGGCCGGCGTGGCCGGCGGCCGGCCCCCCATCGAGGCGGCGGGAGTGCAAGACGCGTTCTGTTACGACATGTTCTACACGCTCGAAGGCGAAACGCCGTTCTGCCGCTGGTGCGGGGAGTGCGGGGCGGCGCGGACCGCCGACGGGCTCGGCATGCTCATCGAGCAGGCGGCGGAGTCCTTCTTCCTCTGGCGCGGCGTGCGTCCGCCCACGCGCGGTCTCGCGCAGTCGCTGCGAGCGTGACGGGCCTGTCCGTCCGCCGGGACGCCGTCTGGACCGTGGCGGCGCTGTTGGCGGTCGTCGCCATCGCGGTGCCGGCGACGCGGGAACGGCTGGAGCGCGAGGCGGCCGGCGGCGCGGACCTCACCATCGAGGTGCGCGCCAGCCAGTGGCGCTGGGAGTACACGTACCTCGACGAGATGGGAGAGCGGCGGTTCGGCTTCGCGAGCGTCGGTGCGACATCGGACGAAGCCGTGACGGGCCTCGAGCGCAAGGACGACACCTACCTGCGCGCCGTGGACCGGCCCCTGGTGATCCCGGCGCAACGAAAGGTGCGGCTGCTCGTCACCTCGGACGATGTCGTGCACGCCTTCTGGGTGCCGGACCTCGGGATTCGCGCCGACGCGGTGCCGGGCGTGCGCCGCACGGTCTGGCTGATTCCGAACGCTCCCGGCA
>VXNE01000272.1 GCA_009840715.1 Gammaproteobacteria bacterium | reverse complement strand
GGATCGAACCGGCGAGCAGGCGGTCTTTCCGCCGTCCCGGATCAGGGCGGGTTCCGGACCATCGCCCCGCTGCCGAGTGTGACACGCTCCGGTCCGAGGCACGAGGCAGCCGTGCTCGAAGGTCGAGGCGACGGCATGCCCCATCCGGCGCGTCCGGCGCTCCGGCCGTCCGCGGATTGGCAGACCGGTTCGGGCCCGGCGCCGCCGGTGCGGTTCATCCTGGTCGTTTCGAAGGACCATCACCATGAGCCACGGAAGGTGACCCCGATGAGCGAGCAGGCGAACGGCGGCTTCGGCGCCGGACTCGGCGTCCGTCCGGAATGGGCCGCTGAGGTGGGAGGGCTGCTCGCCATCGACTCCTAAGGGCGGCTGCATCCGCGCCCTTCACCCGACCCAGTACTACAGGGGGACAGTATGCCGCCCACCAGCGTCGTGGAGCGAGGTTCAAGCTTCCGGCCAGTCCTCGGCACTCCCGACCTCACCCCCCACGAATACGCCGCGACGACCATCAGGATCCGCACGGACTACTGGATGTTCTGCGCGTGCGACCCGACCGCACCGGCCGACCTTGACCCACCGACACACACCGTACAAGCCAATCGGTCTTCGCGATACCGACACCGACGCCTTGCGGCCGCCAGGGCGGACCCGCGTGGGTAGTACCCAAACCCCGACTTCGTTCCGCCATCAGCTGCCATAGTCGACTCACTCGAGAACTAAGCCGTAATCCTTCATTTGCCCGTGGATCTCCCGAATCTCTCGGTTGACCTGTTTGATGTATTCGTTGGCCACCTGCGATAACAAGTCGTCTCCAACCTCCTCCAGTTTGATCTGGAACTCTCCAGATTTGATCCGCAAGATGACTTTGTTGAAGGCGCTCTTAACCTTTTTGGGTTTGTTCTCCGACATCGGAATCACGATCTCCATGTCCCCATCTCGGACAACGATAAAGTGCTTGTTGTCGTGACTCTCCACACTGGCGCTAATCGTTTCCATATATCGTACCTCGCTCGCCAAATGCTTCCTTGCCGCCCTCCAGGATTCTCATGCTGATCGACTTCCAATCAAGCTGCTCGTCCACGTCGTCAAGACTCACCAGATTGTTAGTGAAAGGATTGCCAACATAGGTCCTATATCCATCCTGGCGGTGCCATCGGTAGACCGAGCTGTATGGAAGAGTCCGGACCGCGATGTTCGCGTCGTGCGTCGAGATGAACAGTTTCTTCCCCGCCCGCGCCCGTTGCTTGATGAGCGGCACAATTACGCTATTAATGTACTCGTTGCCCAGACTCCGCTCCGGCTCATCCAGTATGTATACGTCCTTCTCCGCCGTTAGCTCCTTGTGCAACATGACCATCGACGACTCCCCGCTCGACGGCGAATAAGGCCTGCCCGCTAGCGCGAAGTACCTTCTGAACAGAAGCAGTTCGTTTACCGTATCGATGTCTTCCACCCCTTCGATTCCGTTCAGCTCGGTAACGTGCTGGAACAGATCGTCGGCATAGACCCTACTCAAGATCTTTCGGACAGTGCCCATGAAACCCCTCTGCGAGCCTTTCTTGACCCCTGTAGCAAGGACTGCCAGAGAGCCATCCGCAGCAATGGAACCGTTTTGGAACTGAAACTCGGTCCGTAACTGCAGATCGCCTTTGTTTGGCCCGAGGCTGCCAATCAACTCTGTCTGCACCGGAATCTCCGTGTCTACGCTCTTGACGATCTCCGCAGCATTGACCTCGACCATAATGCGGTTCATCGCATACTCGCGAAAACCCGTTGTCGTAGGTTTCGCTGGCGCCCCCGTTTTCCGCTCGATCTCGTTGCGAAAGACCTCAATCGCCCCGTTCAGCAGCCGAATCTCTTGCCAATCGGAGAAGCTAGCCCACTCCCTCCTCCGCAGACGCGCCAACAGTCCCGAAAGAATGCCGACCACCGTTTCGAACTCCGTCTCATCGAGTTCCTCCTTCATGGACGGGTCTTCGGCCAAGAACTTCAAGAACTGTCCAGTGGTTTCCGCCGCTATCCGAAACTCCCGAAACTCCCGCCTCGCCTCGGTATCTCCTTGCGGCTCGATGTCCTTCAAGAGCATCGTCTTCGCTCTCTTGTTCGTACTTTCCGACGCAAAGTAGGCCGAGTATCTCCGCAGCCCCGTCACGTCTACTTCACTCGCGCCTCGCAAAGCCTTAATCTCATCCGAGCAGTAGTTGATATCGTGCGAACGTAGGTTGATCGCGAGGTCCCGACCCTTCGTGTCGAAAATGTCATCCAGTCGGTCACTTGCGGACTCGTAGACGCTCGCCTCGACCCCGCCTTCGGAGTAATGCTTGGCAATAGCCCTCAGAATGCACGACTTGCCCGTGCCTTTGTCGCCGAAGACCACATTGATGTCGTTGAAAGCCTTGAGCTTCAGAACCGTTCCGTCATCGAATGGTTGGAGAGTTAGCTCTTCGCTTGTCTTTCGATCCAGGACCGTGTTGATTGTCGTCGGGTCCTTTCTTAGCAGCAGACCGAAATGTTCAAAGCTATCTACCGGGAGCCTGAGATCAGGCAGTTTGTGAGAGAACTCCTCGTACTTGGCCCAGTCGCGAACATCGGAGCCGTAAATTGAAGAGTGTCCATGTGCGATGTGGATTCCTGCAGAGATCGAGTTTGTCACCTCCTTGATCACACATTCCGGGTTTCTAGTCTTGGTCTCCAGCTCGTGCAGAAATTCATCAGAGAGATTGGGTTTCTTCTGTTTGTAGTGGGCAACGAACAGCGGATCCAAAGCGTCGAACGCCGTCAAGACGTCGTGGAGGTCTGCCGTGAAGTGGTCCGGGCTACAACACTTCGTTAGTCCTTCAACCGCTCCGGAAAACTCTGTTGCTGAGCTCGGGGAGACTATGACCAAAAGGTGTCCTCTCGACTGGCCATCCAGGATGTCTAACTCAACTCCCGGCCAAGCTTGCGCGTCCCCACCCAAGCCATCTTGGATCTCCTTGAATTGCTCTAAGTCGAACACGTTGTGATTGGTGATCGCAACGATCCCGACCTCGGTGGACAGTATCGTCTCGCAGAAGTCTTCCGGAGAAATCTCCCTAGTCGGTGCGTCACCTGTCTTGCATTTTTTGGTGTGCGTATGTATGTCGATCTTCATAAGTGCATCGCCGTCTCGAATTCGAGACGTGCTGTTGGTCGGTTGGTTGAGTTCGTCTAGAGGTCGACGGGGCCGAAACGGGGCACAGTCGTGCGTTCTTCTTGACCGCTCCTTTTACCCTATATGTTGGTCGTCAATGCGTCGTTCGTCAACAGCCTCACACCGACTCGAGCCGAGAACTCTGGGAGCCGCAGCCGCCTTCAACGTGCAGGTCCAGCCAACTCGTTCCCGTCGCTCAGTCCAATGGCAGTAGCAGGGGGCTCTTCCAGCCGTTTCTACTCCAACCGTCCCAATGGCGGGTTGCCGGTCTGAACGGAGATCCCCATCGATCGACGTGGAACAATGCCGCGAACTGGGAAAATACCACGCAGATCTGTAGGTCCCGGGGAAACCCAGCGCGTGAGTAGCGATCCCTGTCCCTCACCGGGCCCCCGGTCCGTCGGCTAGCGGGGATGGGCGATCCCTTCGGGCCGGGCTGACGTGCTACGCGCCGATCCGCAAGAGGGACTCTCGGCCTTCACGGGCTTCCATCCTTATCGCGATGCGCCTGCCACCTATCGGCCCTGCCGCGTTTGGCCTGGCCGTGCCACCGGCCACCGGGCAATCCGTCGCCGATCAACCCGTCACTTAGGCTGATGGCGCTACACTCATCGCAGCAACACCCTCAGACAGCCCCAGCGCCTCGGCGTATCGCTCCATCAACCCGCGGCGGAGCGCCGCCATGTCCGACCGGGCGTAGCTGGCGACGACCGAACTCCCCACCCGGTGGCTCAGGCTGATCTCGGACGCCTCCCAGTTCTCTCCGCGCTCCTGCGCCCAAGTACGGAACGTTGAGCGGAACCCGTGCGGCGACGCCGGAATCCCAGCGCTACGCATCATGCGCCGCACCGTCGCGTCGGGAATCACCCCGTCCCCCGAGCGTGGGTTCGGAAACACGACGCCATGCGACTGCGGCAGTTCCAGGGCGCAGCGTAGCACCGCCATCGCGGCGCCCGACAGCGGCACGAGGTGGTCCTCCTTGATCTTGGCGTTGGGACGGCCCGGTATCGTCCAGGTTTGCGCATCCAGATCGATCTCCTCCCAACGCGCCCGCCGTACCTCGCACAGCCGCTTCGCCGTCAGTGCCATGAACCACACGGCCAGCTTGACCGCCTGCGAGCTGTTTGAAGCGTCGATCTTCGCCAGCGCACCCGCCACCTCCTGCACTGGCAGGAACTTCGCGTGCTTCACCGGAGGCACGTTGATCTGCCGCTTCGGTCCGCTCGCCGGGTTCGCCATCTCCCGGTGCCCGCTGTCGATCGCCCACTGGCACACCCGCTCGACGCACGACAGCGCGAACTTCGCCGCCGACGGCGTGTCTATCATCGCCGAAGCGATCATCGCCGCCTGGCGCGTCGTCACCTCGGCTACGGGCACCGCACCGATGCGCGGCAGCACGTGCTTCCGCATGGTGTACTCCCACCTGTAGCGCTGGTTTGACCCCTGGTTGTTGGCGACCGGCTCCGGAAAGCGCTTCCAGCGCAGGTACTCGTCGTTCGCTTTCGCAAACGTCAGTCCCGCTCCGTCCTGAAAGCGCGGATCGAAGCCGCCCTTTGCGAGCGCCCGGTTCTGCGTAGCCACCCGCCGGGCCTCCTTCAGCGACACGGACGGATAGGCGCCGAGCCCCAGATCGAGGCGCTTGCCGTCGACACGCACTACCTGCGTCCACGAGCGGGTACCGCCCTTCTGCACCATGAGGTAGAGTCCTTGGCCGTCGGCGTGGCGACCGGCGGGCAGGTTCGGAATGGCCTTCGCGTTGAGCTTCAGAGGATCGTCTCTCCTGTCGTCGCACCTTATCGAATCCTACACCTCACCGCCTTCCATTACAACATTCTCTTACAACAACTGTCGCATATGGGCACGCAGGAGCATCTCACCTCTCTTGGTCGCACCCTTCGCAATATACTAAGTAAATCATCTATTTATCAATTGTATGACAGACCGTTTGCGACTGCTCGGGGCGACTAGAGACCAATTGATTGCTTCATGAAACACCTGAAGCAGCCAATCGCGCGCCGCGCCAACCTGGAAGATGGCTGCGAGGGGCACTTCTTCGAACAGCGGTTCTACTCTGGCGCTCTGCTGAGCGAAGAGGCCCTGCTGGCGGCGATGGTGTACGTGGATCTCAATCCGGTCCGAGCGGGGGAGGTACGCGAACTCATCGACTGTCGCGACACTTCGATCGGCGAGCGGCTCCAGGAGCACAGCGAAGCGGCGCTGGAGGAGTACCTTGCGCCGGTTGCTTCGGGGCTGGAAGGCTCGACAAACGAAGCCGCCGCGCCACTGAACATCACTCTGCGGGCGTACATACAACTGCTGTTGGACATGATTGCTGCGGAGACCGGGACCTCGGATCGTCCGGACCGCGTCGCGCGCTGGGCGGCCTGGGTGACCTCGCTTCGGAAACGACAGCGCGCGTACGGCTCGAAAGAGCAGCTACAGAACTGGACCGCGGCACGGGCCATGCGTCTCCGGGAGACTCCCCTGCCCGCCTGACTCCCTCGGGTATTGAGGCGGCACCTCCTCGAAGGAAAAACAGTCTGCCGAGGACCGCTCCAACCCTGTTCCGGCGCTTCGGGAGTCGTGACCCCACGCCACTGCTCCCCCGATTGGCGGACACCGCTCTCAATCGTGCCCCAAGCTGGTCGGGAAACAGGTCTCCTTCTCCGTGAGGACCCGGCCGTGTGTCCCATAGACATAGGCACCCCCGGAACCGGAGCCTCCTCCGTGAGGATCCGGCCGCATGTGTCCTTTAGGGCGCGACCGCGTGTGTCCCATGGCACCCCTCGCCCCAGCGCCCGCCCTTCCCTAACCGGGTTCCCGGGCCCAATCCCCGTCTTCGCACCGGTACAGCGCGAGCCCGACCCGTAGCGCGTTCCGTTCGAGCGCCACCGGTGTATCGGCGGAGACCGGCATCGACAGTTCCGAGGGACACGCGGCTTCGCCGTCCCAGACCACTTCCACGCGCAGGAGTCCGCCGACCTGGCAGAGCGTCGCGCGATCCTGGCGCCCGGGGCCGCCAAGCGGGCCGACCAGGACGTTGGGCGCGGGGCACGGGCCCGTGTGCGGAGACGCGGACAGCGCGGGAGAGGGAGCCCTGACCCCGCGGCGCGGACCCTCTCCGGTCGACCCCGGTAGATCCAGCACCACCGGCGGCCTGTCGGGCGGGGGACGTTCGCTCTCCGGCGGAACGTCGAGTTCGACGCTCGCGAGCATGGCCGCGAAGACGAGGGCCACGACGACCGTCAGGCCTGCCGCTGCCGCCAGGGGCACCCCCCAGCGGCGTGTCGCGCGGCGGGCTCCGGCGAGGACCCGGGCGTCCAGCTCTGCGGGCGGACGCGCCTCCGACCGATACGACTTGTTGAACCAGTCGTCAGACATAGCCGCGCATACCCTTTCTCAGCTTCTCCATCGCGTAACGCAATCGGCTCTTGACGCCTTCCTCGGTGATCCCGGCCACGCTGGCGATCTCGCGGACCGTGAGCCCCGCCTCCTTGTGCAGCAGCAGGGCCTCGCGCTGCGCGACCGGCAGCGCGGCGATCAGCGCGTCGAGCCGCTCGGCCGCCTCGAGGTACTCGACGTCCTGCAGCGGCGAGCCGTTGGCGACCGCCTCGTCCTCCGACACCGGTCCGTGCCGAGGCTGCCGG
This sequence comes from Gammaproteobacteria bacterium, assembly GCA_009840715.1. Taxonomy (GTDB): domain Bacteria; phylum Pseudomonadota; class Gammaproteobacteria; order Pseudomonadales; family Azotimanducaceae; genus VXNE01. The sequence continues at coordinate 16,499 of VXNE01000272.1, read as the reverse complement.
AACTGGTCCATCAACACGTTGTGGGCGATCTTGAACAGCCACGCCCGAAAGCGACCCTGCGCCCGATACCGGCCGCTGTTCGCCACCACCCGTGCCCACGCCTCCTGATGACCATCCGCCGCGCTCGCCGCGTGTGTCCCGCGCAGGAAGTATCGGTAGACCGCGTCCTTGTGGCGTCCATAGAGGATCTCGAAGGCCGCGTAGTCCCCCGCGGCGAAGCGCCCCATCAGGTAGTCATCGGACGGTTCGGTCATGGCCGGCGAGGCGTGTGTCCGCCGCGAAGGGGCTTCATCATAGCCCCCACGGTCGTTGCGTTAACCCCATGTGGCCGTGCCCCGCGTTTGTATGGGCGGACAGACGGGGGGAGTGGACATGAGAAATCGCATCGCGGGCCTGGAGCAGCGGACCTGTCTTCGCTACGTCCTCGGCGTGGCCATCGGGCTCGCCGTCACGATCCTGCTTTTCCTGCTCATGGAGAAACTGATCGAGAGCGACCGGAGTCCTTACTCCGAACCGCCGAAGGGGGAGTTGCTGAGTTTCGTGCGGCTGCTGGAGGCACCGCCACCGGTCACCAGGGATCCGCCCGTTCCACCCGTGGTAGTGGACCCACCTCCACCGACAGATCCACCTGAACTTCCTCCCACCGAAGTCTGCGAGGGGAACGAGTGTGGAGCCGCATTGGAACCGCCACGCGTGGACCCGCCGGAGATCACCGGCAGCGGCGTCGACACAGACGGAGAGTTCCTCCCCATCATGAAGGTCGCGCCGGAGTATCCCCGGGGCGCCGCATCGCGCGGCATCGAAGGCTACGTGCTGCTCGAGTTCACGGTCACCTCGTTCGGAAGCGTCCGCGATCCCACGGTCGTCGAGGCGAGTCCTCCCGGCGTGTTCGACCGCGCGGCGACCGCGGCCAGCCTGAAGTTCAGATACAAGCCGCGGGTGCTGAACGGACAGCCGGTGGACGTGCGGGGCGTGCGCAACCTCATTCTGTTCGAACTCGAGAACGGTTAGGCGAGGCCGATGGTCGACCTCACCCGCCGCGCGGCGTTCCCGTGGTTCGCACCGCTGCTCCTCACCCTGACGCTCGGGGGTTGCCAGGCTCCCGGACTGCCGGCGCCGCTCAAGAGTCCCATCGACGATCGCTCGTACCGGCACGTCGTCCTGCCGAACAACCTGCGGGCGTTCCTCATCCCCGCGCCGGGGAGCGACCGCGCCGCGGCCGCGGCGAGCGTGGCCCGCGGCAGCGACCAGGACCCGGACGCCCACCCGGGGCTCGCCCACTTCGTCGAACACATGCTGTTCATCGCCACCGAGAAGTATCCGCGGGTGGACGGGTTCACCGACTTCGTAATGAAGCACGGCGGCAGCTATCGCGCCTACACCGCCAACGACCGGACGACTTACCACTTCCACCTGAGGCCGGACCGGCTACCGGAGGCGCTCGACCGCTTTGCGCAGTTCTTCATCGCCCCTCGGTTCGACCCCGCCCACGTCGAACGGGAGAAGGAGTCCATACAGAGCGAGTACCAACTCCAGACCAGGCAGGATGCCTGGCGGGCGTTCGGCGTGGGCAAACAGCTCTTCAATCCAGCCCACCCCGCCAGCCGCTTCAACATCGGCAGCCGCGAGACGCTCCGCCACGCGGGCGTGCCTGAGGTGCGTTCGTTCTTCGAGGCGAACTACTCCGCGGACACGATCACGGTCGCCGCGCTCGGGCCACAGAGCCTCGACGCGTTGCAGGCCCTCGTTGCCGAACGGTTCGGCGCCGTCGTGAATCGCGGGCTCGGCCCTCCACCCCCGAATCCACCGCTGTACCGAGCCGGGGCGCTGCCTGGCAGCTACGCCTGGCGCAGCGCCAGGGAGACGCGCACGCTCGGCTTCACGTTTCCGATCCCACCGCTAAGGCCCAACTACCGCACGAAGCCCGCACGACACCTCGCCAACCTGATCGGCCACGAAGGTACGGGAAGCCTCCGCGACGTACTCAGCCGCCGCGGCTGGATCGAGGGGCTGACCGCGGGCGCCGTGACCCTGGATGAATGGAACGCGACGTTTCATGTCCAGATGTCGCTGACCGATGCCGGCGAGCCGTACGTGGCCGAGATAGTGGACCTCACCTACGCGTGGATCGCACTGATCCGCGACGCCGGCATTTCGTCGTGGCGCTACCGGGAGCACGCCCGTGGCGTCGATCTCGGGTTTCGCTTCCGGGAGACGCCGACCCCCACCGCCACGGTCATTCGTGCCGCCGAGGCGCTTCCCCACTATCCCCCGGAGGACGTGCTCCGCCACCGCCACCTGATGGAAGCGTTCGACGAACCGCTGATCCGTAGGTTTCTCGCGCATCTCACGCCGGAGAACGCCCTCGTCTCGATCTCGGGCCCGGATGTCGACGGCAATCGCGTCGAGCCGGTCTTCGGCACGGCGTGGCGCAAGGGGCCGGCGATGCTGCCGCGGGAGACCGACGCTCCGCTCGCGCTGCCGGGACCGAACCCCTACCTGCCCGAAGACGTCGACCTCGCGGTGGACCCCGGTCCGCCGACAACTCCAGTGCTCCTCTCGACGGGTACCGAAGTTGAGACCTGGCACGCGCCGGACACGGAGTTCCGCACCCCTACCGCGCGCGTGGACCTGCAACTGCGCGTGGCCGCGCCCAGGTCACCGGACGACATCGTGTTGGCCTCGCTTCATGCCGAACTGGTGGACGACGCGATGAACCCCCACACCTATCCCGCCCGCCTGGCTGGACTGACCTATGCGGTGCGCGCGAGCTGGACGGGGTTTGGCATCTACGTGGGCGGCTTTGACGACAACGTCCCCGTCCTGCTGGAGGATGTGCTCGACGCGTTCGCCGAGCCCCACGTCGACCCCGGGCAGTTCGCCGCAGCCCACGCCGCGCTCGCCAAGGGCTACGCCAATCAGAAGGTCCGCCGACCTCACGAGCAGGTGACGGAGACGATCTATCACCTGCTGTACCCGGGAGTGTGGCCGGCGGACGATCTGCTCGACGCCCTGAGGCGTGCTACGCCGGAGACGCTGGCGGCGTGGCGGCGGACCCGACTCACCGAGATGCGAGCGACGTTGCTGGTGCACGGCAACCTGCTCGAGAGTGACGCGCGCTCGCTCGCGATGCTCGTCCAGGAGCGGCTCGACATCGTCGAGCTGCCACACACGCTACCCAGTGCTCGTCGCCTTGAGGGCTCCCGGCGCTACGAACACGCGGTCGACCACGACGACGCGGCCTATGCGCTCTATCTCCAGGGAGCGAGCGACGACGTCGACGAGCGGGCGCGAATCGGCCTGATCGGCCGGATGCTGGGCGGGCGTTACTTCACCGCGTTACGGACAGAGCGGCAACTCGGCTACATCGTGCAGGCCTATGCGCTGCCGATCGCACAGCACCCCGGGATCGTCTGTGTCGTGCAGGCGTCAACGGCCGGCGCGCAGGAGATCGAGACGCTCACGCGGACGTTTCTCGAGGAGCAACGGAGCTGGTTCGCCGGTATGTCGGCAGCCGAGTTCGAGCAGTACAAAACCGGTTACGTCGCCACGCTCCTGGGCACGGACCGCAACAACCACGACCGCGTATCGCGACTCATGGGGAACCTGGCCGCCCGCGTGCTCACCTTCGACGAACGCGAGCGACTGGCAGACGCGGTGTCGCGTCTCACGTATCCCGAGGTCGCGGCCGGCTACGCCACGTTGATCGATCACGCCCGCGGCAACCGGCTGACGGTGTACAGCCCGGGAGTCGCCAATACCGCGCCGCGAGACGGCTCCCCGGTGTCGTCGCTGGAGGCGTTCCGGGGCGGCGGGGAGGGCAGCGAGTGACGGCGGGCGAACCTGCGGTCGCGGCTTTACAGGTGCCGCTGTACCAACTCCGTCAGGAGATCCACCTTTCCGTCCGCCTGGTCCTCGCCAACCGCCGACACGGCCCCGACCATTACCTCCCGCACGACACCTGCGCGATCCAGCACGAGATAGACCGGGCGCGGCACTCCCGCACGCGTGTCGACACCCGGTCCCGTGAGGAAGCTCATGTCACTGCGTCGCGCGTGCAGCATCGCGGACGGGTTCTTCGCCAGCCAGGCAAGAAGGACGTCGGCAGGCTCGTCGGAGACGTTCAGTATCGTGAAACCCCGATCGGCGTATCTCGCCTGCATCCCCTCGAGCCCCGGCATCCTCTTCAGGCAGGGCGCGCACCAAGTCGCCCATGCGTGCACCAGCACGACGTTTCCCGCGAGATCCTCGAAGCGGATCTCGGCCGGCAGGCCCGTTTCGCCCTCCCGGCCGAGGGTCGTGAGAGAGATGTCGCGGAACGTCTGTCCACGGAGGTGCTCCAGCCCGCCGCTGAAGGGCTCCCCCACGTCGGTCCATGGATGCGGTGGGCCACTCGCCGCCGTGTCTCCCACGCGCACCTCGGCCGGAGCGTCGGAGCCCTCGATCCTGTCGAGGACGACATCGCCCGCCACGAACGCGGCCGTGCGCGCACCGAGCCACGCCGCGAGTCTCGCCCGGTCCGCCTCGCGCACGGCATAGACGCCCTGCACCGTTCGGAGGCCGATTTCCACCGGGATCTCGCCGCCGGGCTGCGCACCCTCCGGGGCAACCGCGAAAACCGCCCTCACCGTCATGGGCAGCCCCTCCCCCTCGTCGGCAATGACCACCGTCGCGAGCTGCGGCAGCCTCTCTACCAGCCGTTCCGCCGAGAACGCCCTGGGTTGGGCGTCGGACCCCGCGGCCCCCGCTTCCAGCTCGGCGTATACCTCGGGTACGTCCAGCGACTCCCGTATGAGCAGCGTCAGCGTGTCCTCCGTGAACCGGTGAACCTCCGCGGACATCGAAGCGGTGAGTAGCGCTGCGAGCGCCGCCGCCCCAACACGGAACACGTTGCGTGTGATCGATCTCATTGCACCCTCCCCCGGCTACCACCTACAACGCGGGGAGGGCGCGGTTGGGGTTAACTCTTCGCGTTGTTCAGCGTCCGGACGAACTTCCCGTAGTCCTTCACGTAGTCGAAGTCCTTCTTGTAGAAGTAGTCCTCCTCGCCGAGGAGCTGCGACATCGGCGTCCCGTAGCGCTCGATGAGTTCGTCCGCGATGTCCGAGTAGTTGTCGCCCTGCCGCAGCAGGACACGGTAGTAGGAGGCGTGGAGAACGACGCGCTGTCCGTCGACGTTGCGGGGCCAGTTGCCGTGCCAGACGCGGCCGTCCCAGAGCGCGACGGAGCCCGCCGGGCATTCCATCGCGATCGCCCGGTCGACGGCCGCGGCGGACTCCTCGTCGGTGGGGTGGCGCAGCAGGGCGCGGGTGCCGGGGACGACGAGCGTCGCGCCGCGCTCCTTCGTGAAGTCGTCGCAGGCCCAGCACGCCGTCAGCATCATGTTGTGCTCGGGGAGGGGCGCCGGAAACATGTCCTGGTCGCAGTGCACGGCCAGGGCCGGGTTGCCCTGCGCACGGACGGTGGCGATCAGGCTGCCGAGCAGGAATCCCCGGCCTACGGAGAATTCGGCCAGCGCCATCACCTTCGGGTTCAGGGTCGCCTCGGCGAACACCGGGTCCTTGGCGAGCAGGCTGCCGACGGTGCCGTTACCGGTGTGGTCGACATCGGCCGTTTCCAGGATCGCCTTGCGCAGCCGCGCCACGAACGCCGGGTCGGCGGCGTTCTCGACGATCGTCCAGCCCTCCTCGGCCAGCTCGCGGCAGTGCTCGACGAGGCCGAGTTCCTCGACCACCGGACGGAGTTCCGGCGTGATCTCGTGGGGCGGCACGGTCGAGGCGCGTCTCGCCTCGACGGGGACGCGCGCCGCCTCGGTCGGGTCGTGGCGCTCCATTTCGTCCTCCGCGCCGGAACGGCGCGCACCGGAGACCGCGCCCTCGCCGTACTCGCCGAACTGCGCCGTGCCGGTCAAGGAGTCGCCCTGGAACGTGACCGCGAACTCGAGCGTCACGGGCACGGGCGAAGTCGCGCTAACGCTCCACTCGGCCCGGTTTCCGTCGATCGACCCAGCTTCGATGGGCATCGTCTCGAACATGCTCCCTTCGACCGTTCCCGCGATCGAGTTACCGGTCTGCGTGACGTGGAAGACGGCCGGCAGGTTGCCGTAGGAGGATTCGATCTCGACGTTCCAGCTACCGCTCGCTGGCCCGGTGGCTTCTTCGGCCTTGGCTGTCATCGGCGTGACGTCCCTGATGCAACGATGCGTCGGCGTGACGGTCCGTGCAGACTATCATCGCGATCAGGGGTCCAGAGGAGCAGGCAAGCCATGTCAGAGAGCCACATCCGCCACGGATTCGGCACCGTGCGGCCATACCTGTACGGCGCCTACGAGTTGCCGGAGTTTCTCGGCGCCGTGTTCGGCGCGCGGGAGGTCGAGCGGCACGAGGCGCCCGACCGGCGGGCCGCGCATGTCGAGATGGTGCTCGGCGACAGTGGGCTGGTGATCGAGGCGGGAGAGATGCCACCGGAGCACGAACCGACGTGGGCGTCCGTTTACGTGTACGTCGAGGATGTCGATGCCGTGTACCAACGCGCGATCGACGCCGGCGCCGCATCGATCACCGCACCGGAGGACAAACCCTACGGCGAGCGCGGCTGCGGCTTCCGGGCCTTCGGGAACACTTGGTGGGTGGCGACGTTCCTGGGGTGACGCCCTCGAACCGGCAACCCGGCGCGGGGACCGTCGAGCACTTTCCGAGATTTCCTACAGAGTTCACACCGAGATTTCCTACAGACATGGCACTGCGGCCACCCTTAAATCCCTCCCCTGGGGGCCGCCTGTCGGAGACGGCTCGCATGGACCCGCGTCTGCGGTGACCGGGCAGATCGGATACGCTTCAAGGAGGGACCCACCATGAGCCAGCCCGTGATCGATACGCTGCAACTCTGCGACGCTTTGCGGAAGACCGGCATGGAGCGTGAGCAAGCCGAGGGCCTGGCGCGCGCACTCGGCAACGAACTCGGCACGCACGTAGCTGTGCAGAGTGACCTGGAGTCCGGGTTCCAGGGGGTACGCAGCGACCTCGGTGCGGAGATTCAGCAGGTGCGCAGCGACCTCGGATCGAAGATGGAGCAGCTCCGATGCGATCTGGAGCTGAAGATCCAGGCTGTGGACGCCAAAGTGGATGTCCTGCGCGCGGCGTTGATGGGGCGCATGGATGGCCTCGAGGGACGCATGGAGGGCCGGATGGACGGGCTGGACCGCAAGATCGACGCCCTCAACTGGAAGCTGACCTTCATGGTCGGCGGGTTCGCCCTGCTGATGAGCGTTCTCACGGTGGCGAGCGGCATGGGCTTCTTCGAGCGCACGCCGTCCGGCCCGCAGCCGCCATCCGTGATGAGCGCCGCACCACCGTAGCCGTCCGCTCGGTCGCGACGCCCCGAACCCTTGACCGGAAGCCCGCTCGGCTCCCTGCCGAGTGGGCCCGCGTCTCGATCACCGCACGTCGAACCGGTCCAGGTTCATCACCTTGTCCCAGGCGGCCACGAAGTCCCGGACGAACCGGTCCTCCGAGTCTCCGCACGCATAGACCTCCGCGAGCGCGCGGAGCTGTGAGTTCGAGCCGAAGACCAGGTCGGCCCGGGTGGCGGTCCAGCGGAGGGCACCGGTGTCCCGGTCGCGGCCCTCGAACGCGCCCTCGGACCGGGGAACCGCTTCCCAACTGGTGCCCATGTCGAGCAGGTTCACGAAGAAGTCGTTCGTCAGCGCCTCCGAAACGTCCGTCAGGACGCCGTGCGGGGACTGCTGGAAGTTCGCCCCGAGCACGCGCATGCCGCCCACCAGCACGGTCATCTCCGGTGCCGTAAGCGTGAGGAGCTGCGCCCGGTCGACCAGCAGCTCCTCTGCCGGGAGCATGCTCGCGCCATTGCGGTAGTTGCGGAACCCGTCCGCGGCCGGTTCCAGCACGGCGAAGGAGTCGACGTCCGTCTGCTCCTGCGACGCGTCGGTGCGTCCCGGCGTGAAGGGGACCGTGACGTCGTGTCCCGCGTTCCGCGCGGCCCGCTCGATCCCGGCGCATCCGCCGAGCACGATGAGGTCCGCGAGCGACACGCGCTTGCCGCCTGGCGCCCCGGCATTGAACTCCCGCTGGACGTGCTCGAGGGACGCGAGCACGCGGGCGAGCAGGCTCGGCTCGTTGACCTCCCAGTCCTTCTGCGGCGCCAGGCGGATGCGCGCCCCGTTCGCCCCGCCGCGCAGGTCGGAGCCGCGGAAGGTCGAGGCCGAGGCCCAGGCGATGGAAACGAGCGCGGACACGGAGAGTCCGGACGCGAGGATCCTGCCCTTCAGTGCGGCGATGTCGTCCCCGTCGATCAACGGGTGGTCCACCGCGGGCACCGGGTCCTGCCAGACGAGTTCCTCGGCCGGGACCTCCGGGCCGAGATAGCGCGACCGCGGACCCATGTCGCGGTGCGTCATCTTGAACCAGGCGCGGGCGAAGGCGTCGGCGAAGGCGTCCGGGTCCGCGTGGAAACGCCGCGAGATGGGCTCGTAGATCGGGTCCATCCGCAGCGCCATGTCCGCGGTGGTCATGATCGGCGCGTGCCGCTTCGCCGGATCGTGGGCGTCCGGTACGAGGTCCGCCCCCGCACCGTCCTGCGGCACCCACTGGTAAGCCCCGGCGGGGCTCTTCACGCACTCCCACTCGTAACCGAACAGGACGTCGAAGTAGCCGTTGTCCCACCGCACGGGGTCGGCGGTCCAGCCCCCCTCGATGCCGCTCGTGATCGTGTCGGCGCCGTGGCCTTCGCCGAAGCCCCGCTGCCCCCCGAGGCCCTGCTCGGGGATGTCGGCGGCGTCCGGTTCCGGGCCGCCGAGCGCCTCGGGGCCCGCGCCGTGGCACTTGCCGAACGTGTGTCCGCCAGCGATGAGCGCGACGGTCTCCTCGTCGTTCATGGCCATGCGGGCGAAGGTCTCGCGGATGTCGCGGCCGGAGGCGACCGGGTCCGGCAGGCCGTTCGGTCCCTGCGGGTTGACGTAGATCAGGCCCATCTGGACGGCGCCCAGCGGGTTCTCGAGATCGCGGTCGCCCGAATAACGCTCGTCGCCGAGCCACTCGCGTTCCGAGCCCCAGTAGATGTCGGTCTCGGGCTCCCAGATGTCCTCGCGTCCGCCCGCGAACCCGAAGGTCGGAAACCCCATCGACTCGAGCGCGCAGTTGCCTGCAAGGATCATGAGGTCGGCCCACGAGAGCTTCCGGCCGTACTTCTGCTTCACGGGCCACAGCAGCATGCGCGCCTTGTCGAGGTTGGCGTTGTCCGGCCAGCTGTTGAGCGGCGCGAAGCGCTGGGCGCCAGTGCCGCCTCCGCCCCGGCCGTCACCCATCCGGTAGGTGCCGGCGCTGTGCCAGGCCATCCGGATGAAGAGCGGGCCGTAGTGGCCGTAGTCCGCCGGCCACCAGTCCTGGGATGTCGTCATCACCTCGGCGATGTCCCGCTTCACGGCGTCGAGGTCGAGGCTCTCGAACTCCGTCGCGTAGTCGAACGCCTCGCCCATCGGGTTGGACAGGGGGGAGTGACGGTGGAGCACGTCCAGCCGCAACTCGCGCGGCCACCAGTCCGCGTTCGTGGTGCCGCGAAGGGCGGCGTTGTTCCCGGTCGCGCCCGTCACCGGGCATCGGTTCTCGCTCATGTTCGTCTCCTTGGCGTGTCCCGCTGCGTGTGGCATTGCGGTCAGCCTAGGAGCGAACCCTCGTTCGTGTACAACAATTATTTTTTATGGTATTGATCGTTTTTTTCGATTACCGAGCCCATGAAACGGCTGCCTTCCATGCGGCAACTCCAGTACCTGGTGGCGCTTGCGGACACGCGGCACTTCGGGCGCGCCGCCGACCGGTGCTACGTCACGCAGTCGACGCTCAGCGCCGGCATCCGCGAACTCGAGTCCATGCTCGGCATTCCGATCGCGGAGCGTTCCAACCGGCGCGTGCTGATCACGCCGGCCGGCCTCAAGATCGCAGAGCGGGCCGGCGCGCTCCTGCGCGACGCGGAAGAAATCGTGGAATTGGCCCGGGTCGGCACCGCACCCATGACCGGCGACATGCGGCTGGGGGTCATACCGACCATCGGCCCGTTCCTGCTGCCGCGCGTGCTGCCGGTGCTCAGGGCGCGCTTCCCGCAATTGACGGTGTACCTCCGTGAAGAGCAGACGGCGCCCCTGCTCGCCCGCGTGGAGGCCGGCGACCTGGATGTCGGCGTGATCGCGCTGCCGTACGACACTGGCGATCTGACGATGGACGTCGCTTTCGAGGACGAGTTCCTGTTCGCATGCCACGCCAGTCATGCGCTCGCCGGCGCCGGGGAGGTCCCGCTCGACGCGCTCGAGGGCGAGCAACTGCTGCTGCTGGAGGAAGGCCACTGCCTGCGCGGACACACGCTCGATGTCTGCCGCATGGGCGACCCCCGGGCGCGCGCGCAGTTCGAAGCGAGCAGCCTGCACACGCTCGTGCAGATGGTGGCGGCGGGCATCGGCGTGACGCTGGTCCCCCGGCTCGCGGTCGATACGCACATCACCGAGGGCACGGACATCTCCCTCTCGCCGCTCGCCGTCCGGGCGGCGCGCGGGATCGGGTTGGCGTGGCGGAGGACCTCGCCCCGGGAGGAGGAGTTCCGTGTGCTGGCGGCGACGCTGCGCGAGCTGACATCGGACTGACGTCAAGGTGACGGCCTCCGTGCGGGCCAGGGAACGCAGCCGCGATCCGCGCAGCGACGAGACGCTGGTGCGGACCTGCAATCGCGGCGGACCCGGCGCCGCGGCGGCATTCGATGCGCTCTACCGGCGGCACAAGGACTACGTGCTGCGGGTCGCGCTGCGCTTCGCGCCGGACATGGACACGGCGCTCGACGTGTTGCAGGAGACGTTCCTGCAACTGCTCCGGAAGTTCCCCCCGAGCGGGGACGGCATCGAGCTGACGGCGCGGCTGACGACGCTGCTCTATCCGATCGCCAGGAACGCCGCCATCGACGCCCGGCGACGGGCCGCGCGGCTGCCGGTCGACGCCGACGTCACGCCGGACGACCTCGCCGCGGCGCCTGAACCGGACACACACGACCTCGGCGAGCTCCTCGCCGGCCTTCCAGACCACCAGCGCGAGGTGCTCACCCTGCGTTTCGTCGACGGGCTGACGCTCGACGAAGTCGCGCAGACGCTCGCCATTCCACTGGGGACGGTGAAGTCGCGCCTGCATCTCGGGGTCGCGCGGCTGCGGGCTTCGCCGGCGCTCAAGGACTATTTCGCGATCGAGTGAACCTTTTCCGGCCTTCGCGCGTTACAGGAACAGAGGACGCGCGACATGGCCGACAAGAACATCTCCGACGACCGCCTCCCGGAAGCGCTGATCGACGAATTGAAGCGTCGTGACGCGGCGCCGGAGGTGATCACGTCGCGCGTGGACCGGACCCTGGCCGCCGCGGCGCGCACACACTTCAGGGGGGAGCCACGGACGGTGTGGCATCGTCCGGGCGCCTGGGCGGCCGCGGCGGCGAGCGCCGTGCTCGCCGTCGGGCTCACGACCAGCTATCTCCCGGACCGCGATCGCGGGCCGATCTACGCGGACATCGACGGGTCGGGGCAGATCGACATCGCCGACGTGCTCGCCCTGGCCCGGGAGGGCGTGCCACAGGCCGAACTGGACGCGTTCGCCCGGCGCGTGGTCGCACTGGACCGGGACGGTACGCCGTGAGTCCGCGGTCCCGGGTTCTCCCGGTCTGGCTCGCGCTGGCGGCGGCGTTCACGATGGCCGCGTTCGCGGATCCCGACGACACGCCCGCACCTCGCTTCGTCCCCGTCGAGGTCTACCTCGAGAGTTCGGAACGCGTGGCGGCATGGCAGTTCGAACTGGCCGACCGCGCCGGTGCGATGAAGGTCGTGGGCATCGAGCGAGGCGGCCACGACGCCTTCCCGCGTGCGCCTTACTACGACCGGGACGCTCTCGCCGACGGCACGGCGCCGCGCATCGTCGTCGCGGACTACTCGCTCGTCCTCGAAAGCGCGTTGCCGCGCGGACGCTTCCGTCTCGCCACCCTGCACCTGATGCTCGAAGGCGAACCCGATTACGCACTCCGCCTGGTCACGGCGACCGCGCCCGACGGCGCGCCGATCGACGCTTCCATCGCTCTCGGGGACTCCCCGAGAGATTCATCAGAGACAGAACCATGAGAGAACGACTGACACATGCGGCGACCTTCGCAACGCTCCTGTTCGCCGTCGCCTGCCTCGCCTCCTGCTCGGTACGCCCGCCGGCGGCCCCGGCTCCCCAGCCCGAACCGCCGCCGGCGCCGCCCGAGACAGTCCAGGCGGACATCGAGGCGACCGCCACCGTGTACAGACAGACCCGTGGACCCGCACCGGCGGCGATGGTCGCAGACGAGTTCCTCGAGCAGGAAGCGTTCGAGTCCGCCCGCGCCGACGAGCTCTGGGTCATCGCCAAGGCCACGCGGGGGCAGGAATCCGTCCGCGGGCGATCGGCGCATGACTCGACCGTCCGACGGGAACCGGTGGATCCGGGTACGGGAACCATGATGGTGCGCCGTCCGGCCGATCCCCGACAGGTACCGCTCCCGCTCGAACACACCGCGGTGGACGCGGCCATCGCGGGGTACATCGGCACGGTCCAGGTCAGGCAGCGGTTCGGGAACCCGTTCGACACGAAGATCGAGGCGGTCTACCTCTTCCCGCTACCCGAGAAGGCGGCGGTCAGCGAGTTCCTGATGGCGATCGGCGACCGCACCATCCGGGGCATCCTGCGCGAGAAGGAGGAAGCCGAGGCCATCTACCGGCAGGCGCGGGAACGCGGCTACCGGGCGAGTCTGCTCGTGCAGCGGCGCCCGAACATCTTCGAGCAGAAGGTCGCGAACATCGAGCCGGGCGCGGCGATCGACGTGGACATCACCTACTTCCACACCTTGGCCTACAACGACGGCTGGTACTCGTTCGTGTTCCCCACCGTGGTCGGGCCGCGCTACAACCCGGCCGGACACACGGACCCCATCGCCGCGTTGCCGAGGGGCGGCAAGACCGTGCTTCCGGAAGCCACGGGCGTCGAGTACCTCGCGCCGACCGAACGCTCCGGCCACGATCTCGGCATCACCGTACGCGTGGACCCGGGCGTGCCGATCGAGGAACTCAAGTCCACGCACGAGATCGTCGTCGAGCACGGGGAGTCGGGGACCGCCACCGTGCGACTGGCCGACGCCACGACTATCCCCAACCGCGATTTCGTCCTCGACTTCCGCGTCGCGGGCGACACGGTCAGGTCAAGCCTGCTGACCCATCGGGACCCCGAGGCGGGCGACGGCTACTTCACGCTGCAGGTCATCCCGCCCCGCGACGCGGGCGCCATCGCGCGGCGGCCCATGGAGATGGTGTTCGTCCTCGACTGCTCCGGGTCCATGAGCGGCCGTCCGCTGGACCAGGCGAAGGAGGCGGTCGCCACGGCGCTCGCCCGCCTCGACCCGCACGACACCTTCCAGATCATCCGCTTCTCCGACCATGCCTCGACCTTCGGCCCCGCCCCGGTGCCGGCCACGGAGGTCAACCTGGCCGCCGCGCGCCGCTACCTGGCCGCGCTCGACGCCGACGGCGGCACGGAGATGCTGCGCGGCATCCGGGCCGCCCTCGACTTCCCGCAGAGCCCCACGCACCTGCGCTTCGTCTCGTTCATGACCGACGGCTACATCGGCAACGAGGCCGACATCCTGGCCGCCGTCCACCGGCACATCGGCAACGCCCGCATCTTCAGCTTCGGCGTCGGCAGCTCCGTCAACCGGTACCTGATGGAGCGGATGGCGAAGGAGGGGCGCGGCGTGGCGGCCTGGCTCGGGCTGCACGACTCGGCGGAAGCGGTCATGGCGAACTTCTTCGACCGCGCCAGCCGGCCCGCGCTCACGGACGTCGAGATCGACTGGGGCGGCATGAGCGTGCGGGACACCTACCCGGCCAGGTTGCCCGACCTGTTCGTCGGCCGACCGCTGGTCGTGGCGGGCAGGTTCGAGGGCGAACCCACCGCGCTGACGCTCTCCGGGACCGCCGGCGACGCGCGGCGAGCGTTCGTGGTGGAACCGCATGCGGAGAGCGCCGCTGGACCCTACATCGCGAAGGTCTGGGCGCGGCTCAACATCGCGGACCTGGCGGACCGGCAGGCGATCGCCGGGGATCCGCGCGGCGAGCTGCGCGACGCGATCATGCGCGTTGCATTGCGGCACCAGCTTGCATCGAGCTACACGTCGTTCGTGGCGGTGGACTCCTCGATGCGCGCGGAGGGGACACACGGCGTCACGGTGCACCAGGCGGTGCCGGTGCCCGACGGCGTACGCTACGACACGACCGTGGAGTAAACGCCCTGGACCGTTGACCCGCTACACCCACATCCTCCTCGACCACGACGGCGTGCTCGTGGACACGGAGCCCCTGTACTACCGGGCGACGCGCGAGTGTCTCGCGGAACTCGGCGTGGCGCTGGACCTTCCCGAGTACCTCGACTTGATGGTCGACGGCGCGAGCGCCTGGGAGCGGGCGCGGCCCCTCGGCGCCACCGACGCGGACATCGACCGCGGGCGCCGGCGCCGGAACGCGCTTTACCGCGAACTGCTGGTGTCCGAGCCGATCGGGATCGAGGGCGTCGAGGAAGTCCTCGACGAACTCCGGCGCCACTGCCGCCTCGCCATCGTCACGACATCGCTGCCGGAGGATTTCGCGGTCATTCACCGCGACCGGAACATCGTGCCGCTCGTCGACTTCGTCCTGACGCGGGAGGCCTATCGGCGCAGCAAGCCGCACCCGGACCCGTACCTCGCGGCGCTCGCGCGGTTCGGCATCGGTCCCGAAGCGGCGCTCGCGGTCGAGGACTCCGAGCGCGGGCTGCGCGCCGCGGTGGCGGCCGGGCTGGACTGCGCCACGGTGCACCATCCGTTCACGGCGTCGCAGGACTTCTCGCTCGCCACCTGGCGGGTTGGGAGCCTCGCGGAGGTGGCGGAGCGCGTTCTTTCCGAGCTTACCGCTTGAGGAACCGGAAGGTGTAGCTCTGCCCGGCGATGGTCGCCTGGTACATGAGGCCGCCGACGGTCATGGTGAACACCCGCATGCCGTTGTGGTAGTCCGTAGCACCCACCAGTTCGCCGGACGAGCCCGCGGCCACGCGCGCCTGGCTGCCCTGCGTGCTCGACGAGGCCTGCGCGCTGGCCGTGACCGCCACCGCGGAGGCCTGCGCGTCGAACTCGAAGTTGCCGTCGGTGAAGTCCTCGTAGGCGAACTGGTCCTCGAAGAAGACGATCTGCCGGTAGACCTGGCCGCCGAACTGGAGGCCCACCGACACGTCGACGAGGCGGCTGAACCCCAGCACCTTGCCACCGACGTACACCTGACCGCGGCCCGTCGCCGCACCGACGCCGATGCCGCCGCGCGCGATGCGGTCCCACACGGCGTAGCCGTAGGCGTTCTCGAAGAAGGGCTGCACGACCGGCACGGAGCGGAAGACCTCGATCGTCTTCGAGAGGTCCTTGACTTCCTGGGCGGATGCCGCAGTGGACAGTGCGAGGGCGATCAGTGCGAGTGCTCGGACGGGGTACTTCATGGTCGGCGCAGCCCGCGACTCCTGGTCGCGTTCCATCATCCTCTTACTCACCAGAGGCGCGAGAGTGTAGCCGCGTTCGCCGCCGCGGGGAGACCCGATCTTGCGCAACGGGGCGCTGCCACGTGGGTCAAGGCGCGGGCGCAGGTCGCCCGGGCTAGTTGACCATGGTCATGACCATGGCAAAATACCCCTGTCGGCAAACCCGGGCCTGCTCCCTCAAGACGGACCGAACGGCCAGATAGATGAACGACCACAACCCCCATGGTATTCCGACCATCAAGGCGTCCGAGTTCAAGGCGAAGTGTCTGAAGCTGATGGACGAGGTGGCGGACACCGGACAGGAGATAATCATCTCGAAGAGCGGCCGCCTGATCGCACGGCTCGTGCCCTACCGGAAAAGGCCGGAGAGTCTGTTCGGTATCGACAAGGGGAAGATAGAGATTCTCGGCGACATCATCGAACCGCTGGATGTCGAGTGGGAAGCGAACCGATGATGCTGCTAGACACCCATGTTCTGCTTTGGCTGAGACGTGGCGACCGGCGATTGGGACAGCAAGCGCGGACCGAAATCGATCGGGCATGGCAGTCCAGCGAGGTCGCCGTCTCCGCGATTTCGTTCTGGGAGATAGCGATGCTCGAAGCGAGGGGCAGGGTCAAACTGGAGGGTCAGGTCGGGCCATGGCGCCGGGAGCAACTCGAACAAGGCGTCGTGGAGATCCCGGTCGACGGCGAGATCGGCATCCGTGCCGTGAGTCTCCCGGACTTACACTCTGATCCTGCCGACCGGCTGATCGTCGCCACGGCGCTTGACGGCCACCGACTGGTGACCGCCGATCAGCGCATGCTCGCCTGGCCGGGCCGGCTGGACCGGATGACGGCAACGCAGTAGCCACGCGTGATATTCCGCCATGACCTACCTTACCACCTTCCAGA
>VXNE01000380.1 GCA_009840715.1 Gammaproteobacteria bacterium | reverse complement strand
GGAAACGGCCGAGGCGGCGACGCGTCTGATACAGGTCGAATACCGTCCCCTGCCCGTCGTCTCCTGTCCGCGCGAGGCGATGGAAGAGGGTGCCGAGATCATCTTTCCGGGCGGGAACGTGCTCAACCAGGCGAAGATACGGAAAGGGGAGGTCGAGGAGGGCTTCGGGAAGGCGGACGTTATTATTGAAAACAAATACTCGACGCCCTCCGTCGATCACCTCTATCTCGAAGTGGAGGCGGCTTGCGCGAGTCCGAACCCCGGCGGCGGGATTCAGATCTGGGGTTCGACCCAGCAGCCGTTCCTGGTGCGGCAGCACGTCGCCCGCATTCTGGGCTTAAAGGGCGAGAGTTCAGTCCGTTTCGTTCAGACGACCACCGGCGGGGCGTTCGGCGGCAAGAGCGAGGCGAGCCTCGACGTGTGCCTGCGCGTAGCCGTCCTCGCCCGCGCCGCCGGCAGGCCGGTGAAGCTCGTATATTCGCGCGAGGAGAGCATGATCGCCTCCACCAAGCGCCACGCCACGTTCATCCGCTCCAAAACGGGAGCGACGAAGGACGGACGCCTCACCGCCGTTCAGGTGGAAGTCTGGCTCGACAAGGGGGCGTACGTGGCGAACGGGGGGGACAACCCGCCCGCGTTCAAGCGCGCGACCTATCATGCCGCGGGCCCCTACCAAGCGCCCCACGTGAAGGTGGACGTCCACTGTGTGCACACGAACCACCCCTACGGGGGCCAGATGCGCGGGCCGGGCTGTCCCCAGGTGCACTTCGCGGGCGAGCAGCAGATGGACGCGCTCGCCAGGGCGCTGAAGATGGACCCCATCGAGATCAGGCGCGTGAACGGGCTGCGCGTCGGAACACGCACGGCCTGGAACCAGCACTTACCCGAGAGCGTCGGCTTCCTCGATACGCTGAAGGAAGTGGAGCGGGCCTCATCCTGGGGAAGCGGGGGGAACGGAAGAGCCGCGGACGGCCGCTTGCGCGGGCGCGGCGTGGCGAGTTGCCTCTACGGAACGGGCAACGCGTACTCCCCGGCGGAGGCGCACGTCTTCCTCACGGCGGAGGGTAAGGTGCAGGTGGCTGCAGGTGTCGTGGATTTCGGCCAGGGCAGCAAGACGGTGCTCTGCCAGATCGCCGCCGAGACGCTGGACATCCCCTATTCCGAGTTCCTGATGGAGAGCGTGGACACCGCCATCGACCCGTTCGGCGGAACCAGTTCGAGTTCGCGCATCACCATGCAGGGCGGCAAGGCGGTCTACAACGCCGCCGTCAAGGCGCGCGAGGAGTTGCTGCGGCTGGGCGGGATCCTGCTGGAGGCGGACCCCGAAGACCTGGAGCTTCGCGGCGGCGTGGTTCGCTCGCGCTCACATGCGGAGACGCACATCACACTTTCTGAAATAGCGAAGGCTTATGTCGCCGATGAGCTCAAGCAGATCGGCGCTGCGGACAGCATTCCGCCGCCCGCCAAGACCGACAAGGAGACGGGCCAGGGCGAGCCCTATGAAATCTACGGGTTCGGCAGCCAGGTGGCCGAGGTGCTCGTGGACGAGGAGACGGGCGAAGTGGAGGTCACCGGCGTCTGGGCCGCACACGACGTGGGCCGTGCCATCAGCCCCATGGGCGTGGAGCAGCAGATCGAGGGCGGCGTCTACATGGGCATCGGCTTCTGCATGATGGAGGAAGTCGTTCAGCGCGAGGGCCAGATGCTGAACCCCGACATGCACGGCTACCTCGCGCCCACGGTGGAGGACGTGCCGGACCGGGTGGCGTCCCTCATCGTGGAGGATTCCTACTCGAACGGCCCGTACGGGGCGAAGGGCGTCGGTGAGCAGGTGACCGTGCCCACCGCGGCGGCCATCGCCAACGCGATCTACGACGCCACGGGCGTGCGGTTCCACGACCTGCCCCTGACGCCGGACAGAATCGCGATGGCGCTCCTGAAGGCGAGGGCGTGATTTCCCGCTCCAAAACCATTTCCTAAATCTGGTTTTTCTCTCCCCCCCTTGAGGGTCGGCCTTTCCTTCTCGGGAAGATCGACAAAGCGTCAAGGACAATGTCCGCAGCCGCGTTGGTGGGGGGAGGTTTTTCAACAACCCCGCCTCGGTCGGGATTGAGCCCTCAGTCGGGTGGCAGGTCGGGCCGACACTCACCTCCCCGCCCTGCGTCGCCGCATCGCCTGTGCGATACTTGGGCGATACAGCTACAGCCCGGCGCGTAGAACGGAGCGCATCGGGCGCATCGACGAACGCCGACCAGGGAACGACGAGATGTTCGACGCCGCCACCATCCTCGCCATCGCCGGAACCTTCCTGCTCGCGGGCGCGGTCAAAGGCGTCATCGGCCTCGGCCTGCCGACGGTCAGCCTCGCCGTCCTGGCGGTGGCGCTCGACCTGCCGACTGCGATGGCCCTGCTCCTCGCGCCGTCTTTCGTGACCAACGTCTGGCAGGCGGTGGTCGGCGGCCACGGGCGGGACCTGCTGCGCCGGATATGGCTGTTCCTGCT
>VXNE01000625.1 GCA_009840715.1 Gammaproteobacteria bacterium | reverse complement strand
CTCCCGGCGCCTATGCGCCGCCCAGCCTCGGGTCCGGCATCAACTGCTCACGATAGGGGAACCCGTCGCCGACCCCGAGCATCTCCCGCAGGCGGGCCGGCTCCGCGCAGTCCTCCCACAGCCCGTCGGGGATGGTCATCTGCAGGTTCTCCTGCGGGGTGATCGAGAAATGTCGGTAGAAGCCGATCGCGTTCAGCCGCAATCCCGGGGTCCGCTTGGGGAAGCTGCCGTGCCAGGTGGCGCCATGCCAGAGGATCACGGCCCCGCGCGGCCCTTCCGCGGGAACGGCGCGCGCGTCCGCATCGGGCCCCGGGTACCCGCCGGCGAGGTGGGAGCGCGGCACGTACGCGAGGCACCCGTCCTCCTTCGAGTACGGGGTGAGCATCCACGTCGCGTTGACGTGCAGGGCGTTGCCGCCCCAGGGCATGGGACAGCCCCGCTGGTCGGGGTGCAGGGCGATCGACCCGGGTCTCGAAAACCCGGTCTGGCCTTCGTCCGGGGGCGTGCTCTGCCACTTCAGGTAGGAGGTCGAGTTGTCCAGCCGGCGCATGCGGAAGGGAAACTCGAAGGGGAAGCCGCCCTGGATCAGGCTACTGACCAGTGCGTCGACCTGGGGGTTCGTCAGCAGGTCGCGAAAGCAGCGGTCCCGCTGGAGGAGCTGTTGCATGAGCATCACGGAGGGCTTCGGCTCGGGTGGCAGGCCCACGCTCGCCATGATGCGGTCCGTGCCCTTGGGCCACTCCAGTTCTCCCTCGGGACCGTTCTCGAGGCTGATGGGGCAGCCGGTCATCCGGGTGAACTCCTTGAGCAGCACCTCCGTGCAGCGGTCGAGGAGCGCGTCGGTGACCCCGGTGACCTCGGGCGGGACGATCGTGAGCCCGTTCGACTCGAGTTCGAGGAGGTAGGGCTCCAGCCCGTACTGGGTGATCTCGTCCCGGATCTGGTCGCTGATGTTCGCCATGTCACTCTGCCAGGGGGTTGACGATACCGCGTCTGACTTCGCCGGCCAGTCGGCGGGCGAGGAACTCGAACGCGAAGTCGATTTCCTCGGCCGGGATCTCCGGGTGCAGTCCCGGATTCGCGTGCAGACGCTTGTCGGCGCTGCCGAGCGCGTCGAAGAGCTCCAGGTATCCCTTGCGGTTGAACAGCTCGTCCTCGAGTTGCATCAGGAACAGCACCGGGATGTCGATCGCGGCGGCGTCGCGCGCGAGCCGTTCGCCTAAGGCCCGGCCAAGGCCCCAGGTCCCGAGGAGCCCCAGGGTCGCGGCATGGACACCGATTCCGGAGGCCAGGAGCGGGATCCCGAAGATGGAGCCCATCGACAGGCCGAAGTAGGCGATCCGGCCCGCGCCCACCCCCGTGTCACGGCGCACCGCCTCTAGCGCCTCGTGCCAGTCCCCCACCATGTCCTCGACCGCGCCTTCGCGCTGCATCTCGACGCGCAGCGCCTCGCGGCCGCCTGGCGGGACGTGACGCAGGCCGTGGACGGGCCCGTCGATGGCGAGCACCGCGACGCCCTGCTCTCGCGTCATGCGCTTGCCGAGGTAGGAGATCGGCGCCTGGTAGCGGTCGCCGGAGGCGCCGTGGCCGCAGAGCAGGAGGGGCGTCTCCGCATGCGGGTTGGGCGGCAGCCACAGCGCCCCGGTCACCGGGCGGGCGTTGCCGCGGCCGATGCGGAAGTCTCTCGGTGCGCCGTCCGACGCCGTGCCGAGCCATTGCAGCGTGGCCACGCGGTCCTCCCAAGACCTTCCGGCTCCGGTAGTATCGAAAATGTATGGCACGCTCTACAAGGGGAGCGACAAGTGGAGGAGGATTCGACATGGCCGAACCCGCGACTGCCGTGCCCCCGGACGCGTCCAGGGACGTGCCCAACGCCGTCGACGCGATGCTGGCGCCGATCCGGGAGCTTGGACTCGAGCAGTACGTCGCCGAGCTCGAACAGTACGGTTACACGGTCATTCCACCGGAGCGGGTCGCCACGCCCGAGTTCGTCGAGCGCGTGCGGGACGCGGTCCTGCGGGTCGCCCACGAGCGTACCGGTGTCGAGCACGCCCTGAACCGCTCCGGCGCCGCCGGGAGCTACGAGACCTTCCCGATTCGGTCCGACCAGTACCTGCTCTACTACCTGCTGTTCGAGGACGAGGTCTTCGAGGAATGGCTCGAGAACCCCGCGCTCGCCGCCGTGGTCGACTACATGATGGGCGGGCAGGCGCAGCTCTCGAGCATGGTGTCGTTCGTCAAGTGGCGGGATCCGAACGCGAAACCCGGGGACCCGGCCACCGGCCTGCACAGCGATTCGCCGGGATCCCCGGAGGGCCTGCTGCCGTTCTCGCACAGCAACGTGTGCAACGTCGCCCTCTGCCTCACGGACTACACGCGCGACGACGGCTGCATCGCCATGGTGCCGGGCAGCCACCGCCTCGGCCGCGTGCCCAGGCCGGACGAGGGAGTGGACCGGGCGGTACCGGTCGAGGGCCCGACGGGCTCGCTGATCGCGTGGCTCG
>VXNE01000046.1 GCA_009840715.1 Gammaproteobacteria bacterium | reverse complement strand
GCCCCTCCCACCCACGTACCCCGCGGGCGCCACGCACACGCGGGACGGCAGAACCGTGATGCGGGGCAACGACCCCGCGGTCATGCCGGGACCCGAGGACACCTACCAGAGCTACGGCGTCCCCTGGGCGAACCTGTCGAACACGCCCTTCCGGGAATACAAGCACTGGGTTCACGAGGGCGGCATCGCCACGCCACTGATCGTCCACTGGCCAGCCGCGCTCGACGATGTCGGGGCGCTACGGCACGCGCCGGGACAACTCACCGACATCATGGCGACCTGCCTCGACGTGGCCGGCGCGGACTACCCGACGCGGTTCAACGGCAACGACATCATCCCCCTGGAAGGGACGAGCCTGGTGCCGATCTTTCACGACCAACCCAATCACAAGGAAGCGCTGATCTGGGAACACGAAGGCAACAGGGCCGTACGCAGGGGCCGGTGGAAGCTGGTGTGCAAGTATCCAGGCGGCTGGGAACTCTACGACATCGTCGCCAACCGGACGGAAACGGTGGATCTCGCGACGCACCACCCGGAGGTCGTCGCGGAACTCGGTGCGATCCACGACGCCTGGGCCGATCGTTGCGGCGTCAAGTCGTGGCAGCACCTGGTCGACAACCGGGGGGCTTTGAAGAAGCTCGCCCCGAGAAGGTGAGCGGCGTACGGCAACGCGCGGGCCACGATGGCCAGACCTCAAGTCCCGGACATGTGCTCGAGGTCACGCACGGGCACGCGCCGCGCGCGCAACGATGCGCTCGGCCCGTGCCAGGAAGCTACCAGCAGCAGCAGAGGCCCGCCGAGATGGCTTCGAGTTGTTCCTCACTCATGGTGGGATCGGGCGGCAGCGCGAGATGCACGGTCTGCATGTCGCTCTCGTGGACCTCGATCGCCATCGACTCGGGTATCGAGATGCCCAGCTCTTCCGAGATCGTGCTCTTCGGGTGCGCGAGAAGCTGTTGCCTGAAATCCGCGTCCAAGGCGGACTTCTCCACGATGTGCTGCAGCATGTCATCGCCAGTTCGCATGGCAGTCCTCCCTCGTTCCACATGATGAACGACGCCGATACTTCGGCGACCAGCACGCTAGCACGACCGTCCTTCAAGCCGCAACGCCGCGGACCCGGCCCGCCTGCACCGTGCCTTGGGCGACGGTTGCCCCGGCGGCCTGGCCGCGGACGGTAACGCCACGAATGGTTTGCAGTTCCAATCCCGGTGGGCAATGATCCCGTCCCCGACGCACCCGTATAGCGCGCCTTTCGCAAACACCATGATGAGACTTCGAGGTGGATTCCTTCGACTCGCCGCGTGCCTCGTCGGCGCGTTCCTGACCTGGAGCAGCCTGGCCGTGGAGGTCGGCGACATGGCTCCCGACTTCCGTTTGCCGGGATCGGACGGCCGGCAACACGCGCTGGCCGCCTACCGGGGCCAACACGTCGTCATCGCGTTCTTCCCGAAGGCCTTCACCGGCGGCTGAACCCTCCAGTGCAAGGCGCTGCGTGACAGTGCCCAGGAGATCGAAGCCTTCGATGTCGCGTACTTCATGGCGAGCGTGGATGCGCCCGAGACGAACAAGGCCTTCGCCGAGGAGAACCGGGCCACCTTCCCCGTTCTGTCCGACCCGGACCGCGCCGTGTCGACCGCCTACGGCGTGTTGTCGGAACGCGGTATGGCGAAGCGATGGACCTACTACGTGGATCCGGAAGGAGTCATAGCCCGAATCGACCGCGAAGTGGATCCACGCACGGCCGGCGCCGACCTGGTACGCGACCTCGACAGCCTCGGCGTGCCGCGAAAGGACCTCTGACCCGGCGTCGTCACGGCAAGGACGCCGTCTCGCCCACCTGGAGTTCGACAAAGCGACGGTAGGCGCCGCCCCGTCGGCGCATCAGTTCGTCGTGACTGCCCGTCTCGATGATGCGGCCACGCTCGATGAAGGCGATCCGGTCGGCCGAGCGGATCGTGCTGAGCCGGTGCGCGATGACGATCAGCAGCCGCTTCTCGCGCTCGGCGTGGAGCGCCGCCACGAGCGCGTTCTCCGTCTCGGGGTCGAGCGCCGCGGTCGGTTCGTCGAGTACCAGCACCGGCGCGCGGCTCGCGAGCCCCCGGGCGATGGCCAACCGCTGTTTCTGGCCCACGGAAAGCGTTGCGCCGCCCTGCCCCAGCCGCGTCTCGAAGCCGTTCGGCAGCGCCTCGATGAAGTCGAGCGCGCCGGCGGTGCGCGCCGCGGCCGCGACCTCCGCGACGGTCGCCCCGGGGTTGCCCATGCGGATGTTGCCGGTCACCGTGTCGTCGAACACGATCGGTTCCTGGAAGACGAACGCGACGTTGTCGCGTACGCAGCCGACGCTGAGCTCCCTCAGGTCGACGTGGTCGAGCAGCACGCGCCCGGTGACGGGCTGGATGAATCCGGGCAGCGTGTAGGCAAGGGTCGATTTGCCGGCGCCGGTCGCGCCCACGAGCGCGATCATCTCGCCCACGCGGCCCTCGAGGCTCACGCCGTCGAGCGCCTGCGT
>VXNE01000397.1 GCA_009840715.1 Gammaproteobacteria bacterium | reverse complement strand
GAGACGTTGGGGCCGGCCGGCGAGGTGACGCTCACGGTGTCCACCGACGGCTACGGCGCCGCCGGGACGCGCCTGGCGATGGACTGCCGCACAGCGGACGGCGACCCCTGCTACCTCGAGGTGGCGACCTACGAGGAACTGCGAGACGACGATTTCCCGGGCGGGAGCGGCGCAATCCGTCTCGGCCCGTTCCTGACGCTCGGCGAGATCCAGGCGGGGAGGACCCGGACGGTGCGCCTCCGCGGCCTGGATGCGGCGGGGAACGCCAGCCTGCACTTCACGGTCACCGGATGGAACGCCGCCGCGGACACCACGGTCGTGTTCGCCGGGGAGGTCGTGCCGAACGCCACCTTCCGGACGCCCGAGAACGACGACTTCTCCGCCGCGGCGGCACTGGAAGATGCGGTCGAGGGGGACCTCCTGGTCGCGAGTACGGAACCCGGCGAACCGGCCTTCGAGCCGGGGAGCGAACGCCCGGCCGCGTCGGTCTGGTACCGCTACACGGCGAGGGCGGACGGTCCGGTCCACTTCACCGTGACGCCGGACCCAGCGTTCGGTCGTTCCGAACGCCGGAGCTACGGCATCGGCGGCCGCAAGCTTTCCGACTTCGAGATGCGGCTCGACGTCTACCGGGGCGAGAGCGTCGCGGCCTTGCGCCCGGTCGCCGCGGCGCCGTGGGGCGCGTCGTTCCTGGCAGAACGGGGGACGGAGTACGTCCTCCGCGTCGCCGGCGAAGCCCGCGTGGCGCCCTTCACACTGAGTTGGCGGGAAGGAGGTGCGCCCGACAACGACGCCTTCGACGCAGCGGTCGTCCTCGACGGTGGTGAGGGACAAGTGACGGGCACCAACGCCGGCGCGACCCTGGAGCCCGGCGAGTTCTTCGGCGCGCTCGCCGCGACCGTTTGGTACTCGTGGACGGCGCCGGCGGACGGCTGGTACGAGTTCCGCAACACCGCCGGTCACCTGAAGGTGCTCGCCTTCCAGGACGGCGGGAGCGTGGGCGACCTCCGGCTGGTCTCGGGGTACCCGGAAGCCGCAATCCGCTTTCCCGCCCGCGCGGGGGACGCATACCGGATCGCGGTTGCCGCACCGGAGGCCGAGGTGGCGGGAGCCGACTTCGAGTTGTCGTGGCCGCGGGCGGCCGCGGGCGCGCCGGCCCACGACCTGGTGGAGGACGCGCGGCGGTTGCCCGAGGAGACGTCGGGAACGCGCTACGTCTCGACGACGCGTTCGACGACCGTGGAACCGGGCGAGCCCGAGGCGTCGGGAGTCCGGACCCCGTGGTGGTCCTGGATCGCGCCGGAGAGCGCGGAGTACACCTGGCGGCTGAACAGCGACCGTATGCGACTGACAGCCTTCAAGGGCGGGAAGCTCGCGAACCTCGAATTCGTCGGCTCCAACGCGGGCCAGACCGGCGAGTTCTCCTTCAGCGCGGAGGCGGGCCAGCCGTACCTGTTGGCTGCGGGGGCTGCTCCGGGCACTGCCACGTTCACGGACCTGGGCGCCGGCGGCAACGTCGTGTGGGGGCTCACCCCGTCGAACGACACCTGGTTCCGGGCCGCATTCCTGCGAGGCGCGGCGGGCACGCTGCAGAGTTCGAACCGCTTCGCCACGGCCAGCCGCGGCGAGCGGATCTGGGACGTCGGACATTCCTCCCTCTGGTGGTCGTTCGAGGCGCCGGCCGCGGGGTGGTACCGGTTCTGGATCGAGGACGCCGGGTCGCCGTTCACCCTCTCCGCCTATCGCGCCGGCGATGTTGGGCCGGGCGAACTGGAGATGGTCGCCTCCAGTGAGCCGGGCCGGACCGAGGGCATCGTCCTGTTCGTGCACGCGCGAGAGGCCGGCGCGCAGTTCGCCGTTCGCGTGGGCACCCCGAGCGACGCGGAGGGGCGGGAGTTCACGTTGCGGTGGGAGGAGAGCGATGCGCCCGCGTGGCTGCGGTACGCGGGCGGCACGGCGGAACGGTATCGGCAGGGCGACGGGGGAACCGTCGAAGCCGCGGACTTTGACGCATTGACCATGGAGGAGTCGGGGAGGGTGTTGTACGCGGTCTCGCCCGCGGGTGTGGCGGTGTTCGACCGCTCAGTCGACGACGGTTCCCTCGAGTTCGCCTCGTTGTGGCCGATCGTCGTGGACGACGAGCAGGGTGACCCGGGCGACCCGCACCTGTTCTGGGACGCACCGCGCAACCGGCTGCTCGCCTTCGACGGCTGCTCCGTGCGGTCCTACGTCCCCGCCGATGCCGATGCCGAAGGGGTCGTGACACCGGAAGACGTTCCGGTCGTCGGCGACGCGGCGTGCTCCCACGGCCAACGTCGCGTCTTCTCGGATCCGACCGGGTCGTTCCTCTATCTGGTGGCGCGCCGGTGGAGGATCCAGGCGTACGAGTTCGACGAAGACGGCGCCCTGGTCCATGTTCAGACCAGGACTGACCGTGACATCGTCGAGGCGCGGGGGGGCTGACCACGCCAACCCCACTCAGGGAGTGAGACAGCGCGCAGCGGGCGTTCGCGC
>VXNE01000171.1:1064-2515 GCA_009840715.1 Gammaproteobacteria bacterium | reverse complement strand
GCGCGACGAGATGGTCTACGACCCGAACGCGATGCTCCGGGAGGAGAACCCGGGGATGTCGGTCGCCGAGCTCGAGGACCTGCTGCTGCGCCGCTACCTCGCGCACCGCTCGGGGGACCGCATCGGCGTGTCGTCCGTGAGCTATGAGCCGGGCGTCGCGGAGAACTACCGCATGGGCGCGTCTTCGCCGCACGGCTCCGTCGGCGGCGTGATCCACGCGACGGCCGACGTGATCGACGACGTGCTGTCGATGGGCGCGGCGGGCCTCGGGATGGTCCTGCAGGGCCCGGGCAACATCGCCGCGGGGGTGGCGATCCGCGAGGGCATGCCGATCTTCCTGGCGCTCCTGCTGATGGTGTTCGTGGCGGTGCTGCCGGTGCTGATGGTGTTCTCCCGCTACGATCCGGCGGTGCTGGTGACGCTCACGCTCGTGTTCTTCGGCCTGCAGTTCTTCCACGTGCTGTGGGGCATGGCGTTCTGGGTGGACAACCACCTCTACGAGGCGCTCACCGGCCCGGCGGGCGCGCCCAAGGCGAACCCGGTCCAGGGGCTCGTGAGCCTTTGGGTGCAGCGCTTCCTCTACATCGTGTTCCCGATGGTGTGGCTGGCGGCGATCGGCTGGGTGGGCGTGAAGGCCGAGTCGGCCATGGGCGGCATCGCGAAGCTCGCGGACAGCTCGGCCGGCGCGGCGCAGTCCGGGGGCGACACGGCGGTGTCGGCCGCGAAGTCCGCGGTGATGAAGGGCAAGGGACGATGAGGCGGGATCCGTCAGATCTCGCGGTAGCCGCGCGTCAGCCGGCTGTGCCCGGGCCGCAGGCGGCACTGGACGTCCTCGGCCTCGCGCTCCCGCTCCTCGCGGCGGGACTCGGCGAGCGCGTCCTCGGCGCCCTCGAGAAGGGCGATCAGCAGGCCGCGGCCGAATCCCGGCCTGGCGCGGAGCGTGGATCGGTCGCGATG
This sequence comes from Gammaproteobacteria bacterium, assembly GCA_009840715.1. GTDB lineage: Bacteria > Pseudomonadota > Gammaproteobacteria > Pseudomonadales > Azotimanducaceae > VXNE01. The sequence continues at coordinate 1,558 of VXNE01000171.1, read as the reverse complement.
TGGTTCGGCGTTCATTTGTTCGATACCTCTTTCGGTCGCGTCAGGTGAGTTCCCGCGCCGGTCGCCCAGACCCCGCGGCGCGGGAACTTGCCCGGCAGATCCACGCCCTGCCGGCGGCGCTCTACGAGTTCGCCGTGTTCGGCGGCCGCACGGTGCGGCGCGTCTGGCGGCCGAAGCAGGCGCTGCGCGCCGTCGGCTGGTTCAAGCACGGGAACGGCCGCGGCGGCCACGTCTGCGTCCGTCCCACCACCACCGCGTGCGTGCTTCTCGACGGGCTGACCGCCGAGGGCCTGGGCGCGGTGCGGGCCGACGGCCTCGCGCCGGCGGCCGTGCTGGAGACGGCCCCGGGGAGCTTCCAGGCGTGGTTGCGGCTCGGCCGCGAACCCGGCCCCGGGCTCGCCACGGGCGTCGCGCAGGTCCTGGCCGCCCGCTACGGCGGGAATCCCGCCGCGGCCGATGCCCGCCGCCTGGGCCGCGCGGCCGGGTTCCTGAAC
>VXNE01000171.1:0-1054 GCA_009840715.1 Gammaproteobacteria bacterium | reverse complement strand
GAAGGCCGACGAGCTGGTCGCCGCCGCCGGGGAGCGGCTGGCGCGGCGCGAGGCGGAACGGGCCGCCGCTGCACGAACGGGCAAGGCCGGCGGCGGGCGCGGGAAGGACCCGCTCGCGTTCCTCGAGCGCGAGGTCGAGCGGATCGCGAAGCGCCACGGCAAGGGCACGGACAGGACGCGCGCGTTCGCGGCGGCGGCGCGGCGCATGGCGCTGGCGGGATTCGGGCAGGCGGACGTGGCGGCGGCGCTGGCGTCGTGCGCGGAGCTGCGGCGGCGCCGGGGCGGCCGCACCGGGGACTACGCGGGGCGCACCGCCGCCTGGGCGTTCGGCGCGGTTCGCCGGCGGCCCCGGTAGCCCGGCATGGGAAACGGCGGGCGGAAGGAGCGGCGGGCGGCGACCCTTTGGGAGCGAGGGCCGGACGGCGGCGCCGAGCCGGAGCTGGACGGCGCGCGGCGGATGGCGCTCGACGGCCTCGCCAGGGCGTTTGAGGCGGCCGAGGCGGGCCGGGACTGGTTCGCCATGAAGGCGGAGCTCAAGCGTGTCGACGACGCCGTGCAGGCCGTCTGGTACGCCGCGAGGGTGCGCGACGATGGCAGCCGCTGAACGGCCGATCGGCCCGCGTGCCGCGACCGTCCTGCTGCTCGTCGAGGGCTACTGCTCGCTGGCGGTGGAGATGATCGCCCTGCGGGTGCTGGTTCCCGTGGCGGGCCAGTCGGTCGGCGTGACCAGCATCGTCGTCACGGCGTTCCTGGCGGCGCTCGCGCTCGGCTACCGCGCCGGCGGGCGGTTCCCGGGCGAGGTCCGGGAGAAGCTGGGCTGGAACCTCGCCGCGGCCGCCGCGTGGTCGGCGTTCTGGCTGTCTCGGTTCGGGGTGGCGCTGGCGTTCGACGCCACCGGGTTCCTGCCGCCGGCGGCGCAGGTCGCGGCCTACGCCGCGGTGGGGGTCGCGCCGGCCGCCTATCTGCTGGCGGAGACGGGCGTGCTGCTGGTGCGCTCGCGGTCGGAGGCGGACGCCGGGGGCCGGGCGGGCGGCGCGTTCGCGGCGAGCACGGC
>VXNE01000374.1:263-2519 GCA_009840715.1 Gammaproteobacteria bacterium | reverse complement strand
CCACCTGCAGCACGGCGAGATCGACCTGCGGGTCCACCCCGACGAGCCGCGCCGGGAGATTGCGCCCGTCGGTCAGCCCGACGACGATCTCGTCCGCGCGGTCCACCACGTGGTGGTTTGTGACGATGTACCCGTTTTCGGCGTCCACGATGACGCCCGATCCGGCGCTCTGTTCCCGCCTATAACGCCGGCGGTCCTCCGGAACCGAGAAGAAGCGGCGGAAGAACGGATCGTCCAGCAATGGATTGCGGATGCGCACCGACGCGTAGGTCGCGATGTTGACCACGCCAGGCGTGGTGCGTTCGAGCATTGGGGCCAGACTCGGCACGGTCTGCCCGTCCGGCGGGTCGGTCGGCGGGGCCGCGGCGGCCGGCTGGGCGATGGCCACGCACACTGCGGTGATCGCCGATGTCCATCTCATGGTCGTGTCGCTCCCGCTTGCGTCGCGCGGCCTGGCGTCGGAAGCGCGCCCGCCGCGAAGAAGACGACGAGGGCGATTCCCGAGGCCACCGAGGCGGCGAGGAAGGCCGGTTCGTAGGAGAAGAGGTCGTACAGCACACCGAGCACCAGGGGCCCGCCGGCGACGCCCACCGTCATCCACAGGTTGGCGACGGAGTATATCCGCGGGTAGTCGCGCACGCCGAACGCGGTCGCCATGAGGAGCGGCTGCAGCATGAGCAGGTTGCCCACGGTCAGGCCGAAGCAGGCTGCTCCGACCAGTAACACCGTGCCCGTCTGCGCAACAGCCAGCGTGCCGATCCCGATCGCCTGACCCGCCACGTTCAGCATGGTGAACGCGCGCATGGGAAACGTCCGGACCACGAGTCCGCCGAGGAGTCGCCCCACGATGGAACAGAAGGCCAGCGTCGCCATCGAGGACGACGCCACGGATTGCCCGGCCACTTTGTCCGCGTGATTGAAGACGTGGGCGATCACGCCCACCTGCGCGCCCATCATCAGCACGTAGGCCACGGCCGCGCCCACGAAGAAGCGCGAGCGCAAGGCGCGGGCGACGTCCGCCGCGTCGGGAGGCTCCACGCGTAACGTGGAGGGTCCTCCACCGGGGGGCCAGTCGCGGACGGTGAGCAACGCCACGGGCGCAATCACCAGGAAGAACGCGGCGCCGAACCACGGGAGCGCCTGCTCGACGCCCGCCGCCTGGATTACGAACGCGCTGAGCGGCGTCAGCAGCACGCCGCCGACCGACAGGCCGGTCGAAGCGATAGACAGGGCCACGGAGCGGTTCGCGCCGGGAAACCACCGCGTGACCACCGTCGTCCCGGGGACAAGGCTGACCGCGGCGTTGCCGACGCCGAACACCGTGTAGAGGGCCCAGACGTGCCAGACTTCCCGGGCATGTCCCAGGAGGGACAGCGCCCCGCCCGCGACCGCGGCGCCGACAACGATAATCCACCGGACGTCCCAGACGGCCATCAGGCGCCCGACGGCAAGCCCGGCGAAACCGCTCGCGAGGAACAGGAGCCCCACGGCCTGCGAGATGTCCGTGACGGTGAACGCGCGCTGCTCCGAGAGCGCGTTCATGTACACGGCAAGGTTGTAGAAGCCGAACCCGGACGAGACGGCGAGCACCACGAAGACGCCCGCCACCAGCCGGGCCCCGCGATCCAGCTTCACGGCGTTACATCCGTTCCATCGGGGGGAGGCAGGTGGAGCGGGCGATGGGAGTCGAACCCACGTCTCCAGCTTGGGAAGCTGGGGTAATGACCGTTATACGACGCCCGCCTGTGCCGACGGCGCAATCCTACTACAGCCGCTCCAGAGGCCCTTTCGCGGTGGGCGTTACCGCTCGACGCGGCGCTCCCGGGGCGGCGCCGCCGGCCGGGGGGGCGGGCGCGGGGCGGCGGCCAGTCGCGGGGGCGGGGGGCGGGGGGGGGGGGCCCGGGGGGGAGGCCGGGGCGTGACCGCCCGTGGTGCGGCACGCGGCGCCGGTCGGGGCATCACTGCCCGTGGCGCCGCACGCGGGGCCGTGCGGGGCGTCACTACCCGTGGCGCCGCACGCGGCGCGGGCCTGGGGGAAACGGCTCTTGGTGCAACCGCGCGCGGCGAAGGACGAGGTGCGACCGCACGCGGCGCCGGGCGAGGCGTGACGGCCCTGGGCGCGGTCGTGCGTGGCGCCGGCCGGGGCGTGGCGGCGCGGGGGGGGGCCCCCCCCCCCGGCGGCCGGCGCGGGGCCCCGCCCCCCGGGGGGCGCCGCCCGCGGCGCGGGCCCGCGCCCGGGGGGTTTAAAAAAGAACA
>VXNE01000374.1:0-253 GCA_009840715.1 Gammaproteobacteria bacterium | reverse complement strand
GCGCCGCCCTGGGGGCCACCGCCCGCGGCGGGGGGGGCGGGGGGACGGCCCGGGGGGGGGGGGGGCGTGGCGCGGGCGGGGGGTGTAGGGGGGGGGGGGCAACCGCCCGCGGCGCCGTCGGCCGCGGAGCCACAGCCCGTGGGGTGACCCTCCGCGTCGGACTCACGGAGCGGGGCGCCGCGGTTCGAGCGGTAGACGCTCGTTCCGGTCGCGGCGTGGGCCGGGGCGTCGCCCGGTCTGGAGCGACGACGCG
>VXNE01000628.1 GCA_009840715.1 Gammaproteobacteria bacterium | reverse complement strand
GAAAACTGGCCCGGCCAGCGGGACTTCCCCGGGAACAAGGGGACATACTACCCCGCGGGGAACACCTGGCAGAACGGCGTGGACGCGCGGCCCCATGGCGGCGTCACGACCGGCTTCGCGGCCGTCGAGATCGCGCCGCGCGACGTGGATCCGCAGGAGATGTGCCGGCGCTGGATGCGGGGGCTCGGCGCCGGCGCCAGGATCGGCCCTGCGGAGCCCGCGACGCTGCACCTGGCGGGGGGTCAGACCATGCGGTTCGTCCAACCGGAGCCTGGCGGTCGGACCGGCGTCGTCGGCGTGGACCTGTGGGCCGCGCCGGGCGTGGACAGAAAGTTCGAACGGATCGACCTGTGCGGCGTCCGGTGGACGCTCGTGGATGCGCCCTCGCGGGACGAACCGTAACGGGCCTTACTCCTCGCGCAGTCCCCGTCGCACCGTGCCAAGCCGTTGTGCGACCGTGACGAACGTGAGCAACGTCAGCAGGTAGACGGCCGCTTCCGGCAGGTGCACGGCGGTACCGATGCCGAGGATGAGGACGCGTTCTAAACGGGTGCACAGGCCGTCGCGGCACGCGATGCCCGCCGCTTCGGCGCGTGCGCGGACGTAGCTGGTGAGGTTTGCCCCGGTCATCGCCAGGACGGTCGCGACGACGGCGGTCGTGTCTCCTGCCCCGGCGAAGTAGGCGGCCAACCCGGCGAAGGTCAGGCCTTCTCCCACGCGGTCCGCCGTCGAGTCGAGCACGCCCCCGAAGGCCGAGGCGCGCTCGCCGCCGCCGTGGCGGGCGAGTTCACCGTCGAGGCCGTCGAGGGCACTCCCGAACAGAAACACGATTCCGCCGAGCGTCAGCCAGCCGAACGCGATGAGCACCGCGGCCGCGGCGACCACCACGAGCCCGCCGATCGTCACGTGATCGGGGCGCACGCCGCGAGCGGCGAGCCAGTCCACGGCGAACCGCGCGCGCTTGCGCAACGCGGCGTCGATGGCGGTGCGTGCGCGATGCGCCGCGCTTTCGTCTCCCGGGAGCGTGGAGGCCATGGGACGCAGAATACACGCAGCGACAGCCCTTGCGGCGCGCGGCGTCGCGTGAGCGATCCATCGGGACGGCCGTGGTGTAATGTCCGTCAGGCGACGCAAACGGAGAGAGAAGAATGACACTGGACCGCGCGGTCTGCGATGAACTGCTGTCGACCACACGGGCGGTGCGCAAGCGCCTGGACCTCACGCGGCCCGTGCCGCGGTCCGTGATCGAGGAGTGCATTGCGCTGTCGATGCAGGCCCCGACCGGCTCCAACAGCCAGGGGTGGCGCTGGGTAGTGGTCGAGGACGCGGACAAGCGGCGCGCGCTCGCAGACCTCTATCGGCGCGGGGGTGAGGATTACCTCACTACCGCGAGTGCGCAGTACGCGGAGTCCGAGGACGCGCAGACCCAACGGGTGTTCGGTTCGGCCATATACCTCCTGGAGCACCTCCACGAGGTCCCGGTGCATGTCATTCCATGCCTTGCGGGACGGCCGCCCGAGAACGTGCCGGCCGCGATGATGGCGGGGATGTTCGGATCGATCTTCCCCGCGGTCTGGAGCTTCCAGTTGGCGCTGCGGGCTCGGGGTCTCGGCTCCTGCCTGACGACGCTGCACCTGGTCCACGAGGCGAAGGCCGCCGAGTTGCTCGGCATTCCGGACGATGTCATGCAGGTCGCGCTACTGCCCGTGGCGTACACGGTGGGCACGGACTTCCGCCCCGCGGACCGCCCGCCGGCGTCGACGATCACGCACTGGGACGCCTGGTAGCCGGTGTTTCAGCGCCGGTGCAGCCGGCGCTCGATGTCGGCCTCGAGCCCCGGATAGCCGGCGGCGAGGTCCTCGACGTCGAACTCGGCAGGGATCTCCACGGCCGGCTCCTGCTCGAGCAGGAACTGGAAGGCCTGCACGAGGACCCACTCGTGGGTGAACGCGCCTCCGGACAGCTTCCGGTAGTAGTCGCCTGCCATTCGCACGCGATGGACTCTTCGGGCGCCGTTTCCGACGACCACTTCGTAGGTGTTGGCGTCCACCAGGGTCACGCTGATCATGGTTACTCCCAACCTCGCACGAGCGGGTTCCGCCAGCGCAACCTGGCAATGGTGCCGAGAATGCCAAGTCCGGCGCCCACCGCGCCGCGTAGCGTACCGCTGATCTTCGAGTCTCCGATTCGCGCGCGCGTGTCGACGGGAACTTCGATGGTCGTGAGCCCCGCCTGGATCGCTTTGACCTGCATCTCCACGGTCCAGCCGAATGCGGGGTCCGCCATTCCGAGCCGGGTCAGGGCCGGGGCGCGAATCGCCCGGTAGGGGCCGAGGTCGGTTACCCGCTGCCCGAACAGCAGCCGGATCAGGACTGCCGCGACGGCGTTGCCGAAGGTTTGGCTACGGGTCAGTGCGCCGCGGTAGCGGCCGCCGCGCGGGGGGCGACCGCCCGGCACGGCGGCGCCCTCGGGCCGCTCCGGCGCGCCGGGCGGGGGGTGGGTGGGTGGGGAGTGGGGGT
>VXNE01000399.1 GCA_009840715.1 Gammaproteobacteria bacterium | reverse complement strand
GCGTGGACAAGGCGGTGACCCGGAACGCGCCGCGCAATGGCTGGAGGCCCGCCCGGAATAACGCTTGGATGCGCGTCGCCACGCCCGTCTGCGCCGCACGGCATTGGGGCGTCGATCAAGGTGATTCTCGCGCCTCCGTGCTTTTCCGCCTCGCCGGGGATCCGCTTCCTCATCGCCGGCAACCGTCAGTTGACGGCACACCTGCACTGCGAAAGCCCTCGGTGCGGGGGACCGCGATCCAAAGGAACCGGCTCGATCCAGGGGCCTTTCGAGCGCTTCGTCGGCATCTTGATCGAGCACTACGCCGGCAACCTGCCCCTGTGGCTGGCGCCTCGCCAAGTCGTCGTCGCCATGATCACCAGTGACGCCGACGGCTATGCCCGGGAGATGCATGCCGCGCTCGAGGCGGCCGATCTTCGGACGGAACTCGACCTCCGGAACGAGAAGATCGGCTACAAGGTCCGGGAGCACTCCCTCGCCAAGGTGCCGGTCCTGCTCGCGGTCGGCCGACGCGAGGCCGAACACCGCAAGGTTGCCGTCCGGCGGCTGGGCAACGCCGAGCGGCCCGTGCTGACGCTGCCGGAATGCGTCACCGCGCTTGCCGCCAAAGCGCAACCGCCGGACACGACGGGCACGGCCGACTGACGATCAGGCCGTCCCATGTAATAGGCGGCGAACCTCGCGAGGGCCGCATCCGGGATTTGCCTCTGCCTGCACAACCGGGCCTTGTCCGAGAATGGTTTCGGCCGGCAGGTGTCGCGAGTGAGGGCAGGACGGCAATTGAATGTAAGGTGAATATGCCTTACTTTCCGTCTGTAGTTTCCGGCGGAGTCGGATCCATGGCCATCGTCCTCACGGTCACTTCGAAGGGACAGATCACGTTGCGCAAGGATGTGCTCGCACACTTGGGGGTGCGGCCCGGCGACAAGCTTGAGGTCGACCTGCTGGCGGACAGGCGCTTGCAGGTCAGGTCGAAGCGCGGCACATCGATCGCGTCCGTCTTCGGCATGCTCGCGAAACCGCGGGCGTCACTCTCCGTCGAGGAGATGAACGAGATTGCCGCCTCGGGATGGGCGGGTAAGGAATGAAGATTACTGCGGACACGAACGTGCTCCTGCGCGCAGTCGTTGAGGATGATGCTGTCCAGGCCACGATGGCTCAGGCTCAGGCACTGCTCCTGCGGGCGACGGTCATCGCCGTACCCGTTCCGGTCTTCTGTGAGTTCGCATGGGTACTGCAGCGCGGGTACGGCTATGGCACCAGCGAAATTGCCGGCGCCATCGAGGCAATCGCCGCCATCGACGCCGTCGTTACCGACTCGCCCGCGGTTGACGCGGGATTGGCTGCTTTGCGGGCCGGCGGAGATTTTGCCGATGGAACCATCGCCGCGCAGGGCGAACGCCTTGGCGGGACCGTGTTCGTGAGCTTCGATCGGGGCGCGGTCGCTCGACTCCAGCGTCACGGAACGAACGCGGCAGATCCTTCGGAACTGACGGCCTGACGTGCCGCCCGCGATGCTCGACAACCTGTGAGCAATCACTGCGCTGTCACGCTACAGCGCTTTCTGTACAGCGAGAGGTCGAGAAGCCGTACGAGGCGCAGTTCGTGCTGTTCGGCGAGACCAATCCCATGTCCCACGATCCGACCGGGCTGCTGGAAGTGTTGACGAGTCCGGTGCCCGACGCGGCACGCTTCGATGTGTTGGTCGACTATATGACCCACGCCGTTCCGCTATGACTCCGGCGACGCCGAATCTGCGTCCCTCGATCGTGGCAAGGCCCCCTGGCAGGCGGAAGCGTTGCGCGGGAAGTCCAGCGGCGGTTGGGCGATGCCGCGCGGCCCGTCATGGCGCTGGCTGGATGTGTCTCCGCCCTTGCTGTCGAAGCCCAACTACCGTGTGCAGCAGCCGGAATGGGCAGACCAACCAAAGCACCCTTCGACCTTGAACGCCGCGACCGACTTGCGGATGGCTGTTCGCTGTCCTATTCGCAGTCAGCCCGCCAGCCTGAGCATTTTGGGAAGAGAACCGGCACGCCCGCGTATCACGAATCCAGAACACGCAGTGGCATCGGCGCGTGCGATTTGTCCCGCCTGGCTGAAGCTGCCGGCGGCGGCGCGCTGTATGCAACTCCGATTCAAACGGGGGAGCCAGTCACGCGGAAGCAAGGCTGGAGAGGGAAGGTTGCATCACGTCGCCGGCGCGTCACTCCTCTCGAGCAGGAGAAGTCATGTTGACAAGGTCGCGGGCGGATACGACCGCGGCGTTGCTCGGAGGGTTGTCGAGCAGCAGACCGTCGCCAGTGACCAGAACTGCCTGCGGAAAGGTTGTGAGCAACGCCCACAAGTGATCGTCGCCGGAATCGGGAGCATCGCCGTTGGCAGCGGGCTCGCGCCACATGGAATTGGCGACCAAGCACGCGAGCACCCGATCGATTTCGTCGTCTGTGCATCGGTGAAGTCGGACCAGTGCCGGGCGGCGCAGCACTGACGAGTATTCGTCGAGGAGATCGCCCGACATCA
>VXNE01000656.1 GCA_009840715.1 Gammaproteobacteria bacterium | reverse complement strand
CGGCTACATCGGGTCCGCGGACGACATCCGCAAGATCGCCCTCGGCGTCGACCCCGCCGGCACGCCGATCCTGCTCCGGGACGTCGCGACCGTCAGCGTCGGTCCGGAGATGCGCCGGGGACTCGCCGAGTGGAACGGCGAGGGCGAGACCGTGGGCGGGATCGTGGTGGTGCGGCACGGCGCCGGCACGCTGCAGGTGATCGAGGACGTCAAGGCCCGGCTCGCCGACGTCGCGCCGAGCCTGCCCGCGGGCGTCAACGTCGAGGTGGCCTACGACCGCAGCGCCCTCATCCAGCGCACCGTCGACAGCCTCGGCATCAGCCTCTTCCAGCAACTGCTGATCGTTGCCCTGGTGTGCCTCCTCTTCCTGTTTCACGTCCGCAGCGCACTGGTGGCCGTCATCGCGTTGCCCGTGGGCATCCTCTGCGCATTCATCGTCATGACGGCCCAGGGGCTGAACGTGAACATCATGTCCCTCGGCGGCATCGCCGTGGCCATCGGCACGATGGTGGACGCGGCCATCGTCATGGTGGAGAACGCCCACAAGCACCTTGCCCGCGACCACGGGCGGCGGCCGCACTGGCAGGTCGTCGCGGAAGCGACCCGCGAGGTCGGGCCCACCCTGTTCTTCGCGCTGCTCGTGATCACCGTCTCATTCCTGCCCATCTTCGCTCTCGAGGCACAGGAGGGCCGGCTGTTCAAGCCCCTGGCCTTCACCAAGACGTACGCCATGGCCGCGGCGGCGATCCTCGCGGTGACGACGGTCCCGGTGCTCGTCGGCTACTGGGTGCGCGGGAGGATGCGCCCCCTGGACCGGCACCCGGTGAGCCGCCTGCTGACCTGGCTCTACCGGCCCCTGCTCGACGCCGTCCTGCGCCGCCGGGGCGTTGTCCTTGCGGTCGCCGCCCTCGGGCTCGCCGTCACCGCGGTCCCGTTCGCCCGGCTCGGATCCGAGTTCATGCCGAACCTCTGGGAAGGGGATCTCCTGTACATGCCGACCACCCTGCCCGGCATCTCCATCACGAAGGCCGGCGAGATCCTCCAGCAGACCGACCGCATCCTGCGGACCTTCCCGGAAGTCGAGCACGTCTTCGGCAAGATCGGGCGGGCCGACACGGCGACCGATCCTGCGCCGCTGTCGATGATCGAGACGACGATCCAACTCAAACCCCGGGACGCGTGGCGCCCGGGGATGACCCCTGAACGGCTTACGCAGGAGATGGACGCCGCGATCCGCGTTCCGGGGCTCACCAACGCGTGGACGATGCCCATCAAGACCCGCATCGACATGCTCTCGACCGGCATCCGGACCGACGTGGGCATCAAGATCGCCGGCCCGGACCTCGGCGAGCTCGAACGCCTCGGGCAGGAGATCGAGGCCGTGGTGCGAGAGCTGCCGGGGACGGCGAGCGCCTATGCAGAGCGGGTAATGGGCGGCAACTACCTCGACTTCACGATCGACCGGGACGCCATCGCGCGCTATGGCCTGACCGTTCGGAACGTGCAGGAGGTGATCCAGACGGCCATCGGCGGCACCAACGTCACGACCACGGTGGAAGGGCTCGAGCGCTACCCGGTGAACCTGCGATACAGCCGCGAGTTGCGCGACGACCTGCCGGCGCTGCGCGGCGTGCTGGTACCCACTCCGGCGGGCCCGCAGATCCCGCTCGGACGCCTCGCCCGCATCGACTATGTCGTCGGCCCACCGAGCATCAAGAGCGAGGGCGCCCGCCCGAACGCGTGGGTCTACATCGACCTCGACGAGACCGATGTCGGCGGCTACGTCGACGCGGCCCGGAACGCTGTGCGCGAGCGCGTCGCCCTGCCGCCCGGCTACACCGTCTACTTCAGCGGCCAGTACGAGTACCTGCAGCGCGCCGAGCGGCGCCTCGCGCTCGTCATTCCCCTCACGCTGCTGCTGATCGCCGGCATCATTTACGTGAGCCGGAAGTCCGTCACCGAGACCCTCCTCGTCCTCGCCGGGGTGCCGTTCGCCCTCACCGGCTCGGTGTGGCTGCTCTACGTCCTCGACTACAACCTGAGCATCGCCGTGTGGGTGGGCGTCGTGGCCCTGGCGGGCCTCTACGCCGAGACCGCGGTCGTTCTGCTGCTCTACCTCGACGTGTCGGTCCGCGAACACCGCGAGCGCGGTCTCCTCGTCGACCGGGCCGCCCTTGGACGGGCAATCCGCGACGGCACCGTGCAACGCGTCCGGCCGATCCTCATGACCATCGCGACCGACGTCATGGGCCTGCTGCCCATCATGTGGAGCACCGGCGCCGGCGCGGACGTGATGAAACGCATCGCTGCGCCACTGGTCGGCGGCGTGCTGACCTCCGGCCTCGTGGTGCTGGTGCTGTTCCCCGTCGTGTACTACCTATGGAAGGTGCGGGAGCTGTCGGAGCCTTCAGCCGGGGAGCGCGAGGGGGTACCCCTCGCATGAAAGAGCCTTCAGCCGGGGAGCGCGAGGGGGTACCCCTCGCATGAAAGAGCCCTCAGCCGGGGAGCGCGAGGGGGTACCCCTCGCAT
>VXNE01000013.1 GCA_009840715.1 Gammaproteobacteria bacterium | reverse complement strand
ACTCTACATGGCGCACCGCCTGCAGGGGCTCGGCTTCAGCCTGCAGGGCTTCGAGGCCGGCGGCGGCGTGGGCGGCACCTGGTACTGGAACCGCTACCCGGGCGCGCGCTGCGACGTCGAGAGCATGGAGTACTCCTACCAGTTCTCCGAGGAACTCCAGCAGGAGTGGCAGTGGACCGAACGGTACGCGGGCCAGCCCGAGATCCTGCGGTACGTGAACCATGTCGCCGACCGTTTCGACCTGCACCGGCACTTCGAGTTCGACACGCGCGTCACCGAGGCCGTATTCGACGAGGACGAGGATCGCTGGATGGTCCGCACCGACTCCGACAAGGTCGTGGCCGCGCGCTTCTGCATCATGGCGACGGGTTGCCTGTCCTCGGCGAACACGCCGGCCTTTCCCGGCATGGAGACCTTCGAGGGCGACGTCTACCACACCGGCCAGTGGCCGCACGAGGGCGTCGACTTCACCGGCAAGCGCGTCGGCATCATCGGGACGGGTTCGTCGGCCATCCAGGCCATCCCGATCATCGCGCGCGAAGCGGCCCACCTCACGGTCTTCCAGCGCACGCCGAACTACTCGATCCCGGCCCGCAACGGCCCGCTCGACCCGGATGTGCAGCGCGCCGTCAAGGCCGAGTACCCGGAGTTCCGCGCGCGGAACAGCCTGTTGCCGGCGGCGCTCGGCTTCCAGGCCACGATGCGCGTGGTGGCGGCCGTCGACGACGACCCGGACGTGCGCCGCCGGGACTACGAGGAGCGTTGGGGCATCGGCGGCTTCGCGTTCCTCATGGGCTATGAGGACCTGCTGATCAACCCCGAATCCAACGAGACCGCGGCCGACTTCGTCCGCGAGAAGATCGCCGAGGTCGTCCACGATCCGGACGTCGCGGCCCTCCTCTCGCCGCACAACGTGATCGGCTGCAAGCGCCCCTGCCTCGACACCGGCTACTACGAGACCTTCAACCGGGACAACGTCACCCTCGTCGACATCAGCGACGCACCGGTCGAGGAGATCACCCCGACCGGGCTCCTCGCGAACGGCGTGTCGTATGAGCTCGACTGCATCGTGTGCGCCACCGGGTTCGACGCGATGACCGGCACGCTGCATCGCATCGACCTCCGCGGCCGCGGCGGACAGCCGCTGAAGGAGAAGTGGGCGGGCGGACCGCGCACGTATCTGGGGCTCGGCGTCGCCGGCTTCCCCAATCTCTTCACCATCTCCGGGCCCGGCAGCCCGTCCGTGCTGACCAACATGATGGTGTCGATAGAGCAGCACGTGAACTGGATCGCGGACTGTCTCGCGCACCTGCGCGAGCAGGGCTACGCGACGATCGAGGCCACCGAGCCCGCGGAGAGCGAGTGGGTCGCGCACGTCAACGACGTGGCCGGCGAGACGCTCTACCCGACGTGCAACTCCTGGTACCTGGGCGTGAACGTGCCGGGCAAGCCGCGGGTGTTCATGCCCTACATCGGCTTTCCACCGTACGTGGAGAAGTGCGACGAGGTGGCCGCGAACGGGTACGAGGGGTTCGCGCTGCGGGCCTGACGCGGCTCGTAGGGGCGGGGCTTGTCCCCGCCCGTGGTGGTTTCAGGCACGATTTCGAGACGGAACGCCACAAGGGCGTCCCCTACGCCCGGGCCGGAGCGCGCTCCCGCAGGCGGTCCTCGTACCGCACGTCCCGTACGCGGAGCAGGACCAGGATACCGACGACCGAGAGCACGCCCGAGATCGACCAGATCACGGAGTAGTCGCCCTCGAACACGTAGTTGATGGTCGCCCCGACCAGGACCAACCCGAGCGTGCGCCCCACGCCGTAGAAGATGTTCATCGTGGTCGCCTGCTGCCCGATCATCCCCTGGACGTAGAAATCGGTGCTGAGCGTCTTGTGCGCGATGTCGATCAGGATGTCGGCGAGCCCGAAGCAGATGGCCGCCACCAGCAACATGCCGGGCGTCTCGGTTACATAGCCCACGACGCAGCAGACGATCATCACCACGAACGATGCGATCATCGCCATCTGCCGGTTCAGCCTGTTCATGGCGAACGCCACCGGCATGGCGAAGACCAGGGCGATGAAGGGCATGTAGCCCCAGGACTGGCCGAACTCGCCCTCTTCGAAGAGCAGCATCTTCGTCGCATAGAGCGCGACGTACCCCGTGATGGCCGTGCGCTGGAGCGAGCGCAGCATGTTGACGAAGCCGAGCTTCAGCAGCATCGGCTGGTCCACGAAGTCCCGGATGTACTGGCGGGGCGTCAGCGGGGCGCGCGGCCGCAGCGGGTCGAGCCGCTTCTCCTTGAGGAAGAATGCCGCCCCCATGACGAAGACCAGCAGGACCCCGGCGGCGAGGAAGTAGAGCGGCAGCCCATAGAAGACATCGCCCCCCTGCTGCTCCCGGTAAAGCGTCACCCATGGCATGCCGACGAATAGGACGACGATCCAGGCGACTTCCAGGCCGCACTTGTTGATGCCCGCCACCATCGAACGCTGCTGCGGAGGCACCATCTCGGCCAGCATCGGGTGGTAGGC
>VXNE01000571.1 GCA_009840715.1 Gammaproteobacteria bacterium | reverse complement strand
CTACACGGTCGGCGAGGTCGCGGACCGCGAGAACAAGCATCCCATCGACGCGATGCTCGACCTCGCGATCTCCGAGGACCTGAAGACGGTGTTCTTTCGGGAGTTCCCGAGAAACGACCCGGAGGCCATGCGCGAGGTCGTCAACGCGCCCTTCGTGCTGCCCGGAATCTCGGACGGTGGCGCCCACATGAAGTTCCTGACGCTCGGCTGTTACCCCACCGACTTCATCAGCCGACTGGTTCGCGAGCACGGGTTGATGGACCTCGAACAGGCGCACTGGCGGCTCTCGGGCTACTCGGCTATGGCGGCGGGGTTCACCGACCGGGGCTTCCTGCGCGAAGGCGCCCCGGCGGACATCCTGGTCTACGACTACGACGCGTTGCGCGTGCTGCCCCGGGAGCGGATCCACGACTTCCCGGCGGACGACTGGCGCCTGGCCCAGAAAGCCGAGGGCTACCGGCAGATCATCGTCAACGGCGAGGTCACCTTCGAGGACGGCGAGTGCACGGGTGCGACCCCGGGCACGTTGCTGCGCCACGGGCTCACGACCTAGTCGTCGCGAAACCGAACCAACTGGAGGCTCCATGAGCGAAGCCGTAGCCGAACCGGAAATCATCTACGACACGCTGCCGCCGGACGCCATCTCCGACGAGCTGGCGCCGGTAGTCGACGAACTGGGGCTCAGGGAAAACTGCCGGCAGCTCGCGATGGAGGGCTACACGGTCGTCGAGAACGCCGCGTCGGAGGAGTTCAACGCGCGGCTACGCGCCAAGATCCTGGAAATGTCCCCCGAACCGGAGGGGGAGATCCGCGGCGCCAACCTGCTGCTCGCGAAGGACCCGGTGTTCGCGGAAGCGGCGCTGAATCCCAGCATCATGGCCATGGCCGAGTTCTCGGTGGGACGCGGTTTCCTGATCACGCAGATCGCATCCAGCGTCATGCCGAAGGGACCGTACGCCATCCGGCTGCATGCGGACAGCAGTTGGCTGCCCGCGCCGTTTCCGGCGCACAACACGTTGCTGACCGCGTGCTGGACCCCCGACGGCTACGACAAGGAGAGCGGCGCGACCCTGGTGATCCCGGGCAGCGGGAACCTGCGCCGGCATCCCAACGCGGAGGAAACCGAGGCCAAGGCCGGCGCCATCGCCATCGAGGCTCCTCCGGGTGGGGTCGCGATGTGGGACGGCAACATCTGGCACGCGAACTGGCCGCGCCAGACCGACGGCGAGCGGGTCGTCTGCCACGTCGCCTACACGCGACTGATGATGCGGCCCGTCGAGGACTACAGCGCCCATGCCGATGAGCTGATCGAACGCTACGGCAAGCGGATGTCGCAACTCCTCGGCCGAGAGGATTTCCTGTACAGCGCCGGCGGTTTCGACCCGGCGCTCGGCATACCGACGCAGAACAACGCCAAGCGCTAGATGAGCGCCACGCCCGACTACACGCCTCCCAGGGTCTGGAAATGGGACCGGGAGAGCGGGGGAGCCTTCGCGAGCATCAATCGCCCCATCGCGGGCCCCACGCACGAGAAGGAACTCCCGGTGGGCAAGCATCCGCTCCAGCTCTATTCGCTCGGCACGCCGAACGGCGTGAAGGTGACGGTCCTGCTCGAGGAACTGCTGGCACTCGGCCACGAGGGCGCGGAGTACGACGCCTGGCTCGTCAACATCATGGAGGGCGCCCAGTTCTCGAGCGGCTTCGTGGACGCGAACCCGAATTCGAAGATCCCGGCCCTGATGGACCACTCGGTCGACCCGCCGATCCGCGTGTTCGAGTCTGGCGCCATCCTGTTTTACCTGGCCGAGAAGTTCGATGCCTTCCTGCCGACGGAGCCCCGCGCCCGCATCGAGTGCCTGAACTGGGTCTTCTGGCAGATGGCGTCCACGCCGTTCCTGGGTGGTGGCTTCGGGCACTTCTATGCCTACGCGCCCGTCAAGATCGAGTACGCGATCGACCGCTTCACGATGGAGGTGAAACGCCAGCTCGACGTCCTCGACCGCAACCTCGCCGAACGCGAGTACATGATCGGCGACGCCTACACGATCGCCGACATGGCGATCTGGCCCTGGTACGGCGCTGTCGTGAGTAACGAGGCCTACCAGTCGGCCGAATTCCTCGAGGCGCACACGTACGAAAACCTGGGGCGGTGGGCGGAGCTGATCGGGGGGCGGGAGACGGTCCGGCGCGGCCGGATGGTCAACGGCGTCTTCGGCGGGCCGGAGGACCAGCTCATCGAGCGGCACGATGCCTCCGATTTCGAGAACAGGACCCGCGACAAGCTGGAGGGACTGGCGAATGACGGTGATCGGTAAGGACGGCGCCTGGCCACACGAGGCGACGACCCGGTTCTCGTTCCGTGATGCGGGGGAATGGGTCGATTTCTCCAACGGCAAGGACCTGGCGCTACTGATCGGCGACCCCGCTTGCGGACCCTTGATCGAACTCACGAGCCGGCCTCCGGAGCCGGAGGAGATGCCGCGCGCGCCGGCCCACGGGCACGCATCGGACAACTGGCGTATCACGATTCAGG
>VXNE01000361.1 GCA_009840715.1 Gammaproteobacteria bacterium | reverse complement strand
GCCGGGTATGTGGGGGTGCTCCGCACGGCCCGACATAGCGGGGGCGCGCCGTCTCCAACCGTTCACGCACGCATTTGCACTCGGCTGGAGCAACGCGGCCTACTGGATGCGGGTGCGCCTTCAGACCCCCAGCCCCGCGAACACCACCACGCTGCGGATCATGGTCTCGTTGTCGTGATCCAAGACGATTTCTGGCCAGCCGCGGTTCGCCGCGCGCAGCACGCGGATGCCGTCCTCCACATGGTACGACCGCACCAGCGTGGCGCTGCCGGGTCCTTCGGCCCACACCGCGACCAGCTGCCCGTCGCGGGCCGGCTCGTCAGGATCAATCCAAGCGTAGTGGCCCTCCGCGAGGTCCGGCGCCAACGCGTCGTCCCCGACGCGCTCGATGAAGGTCTCCGGGCCGAACACCCCTTACTCCCGAATCCGCATACTACGGGCACCGGACGTCGACTTGCCCGGACCCAGTCCGCAATCCCACTGTCGCCGACATGGACGCCTCTTCCGCCAAGACTGTATAAATATACATAAACCCCAAAGATGTCCAGTGTGTGCCTCGACGGAGCCCGTACTGCCCTACCGCAACCCGTGTCACCGCCCCCGCGGCATTGACCAGATGGATCTCTCCTCTGCAGTGGCGACCGTTAGGGGTACACGGCATTCGCCGCCCTCGGCGCTCGCAGGGCACGCCTGGCTTCCAGGTGTCGTCCCCGGACGCGGTGTAGGAAGTCGGTAGCGCAGACGACGCACGGAGCCCTCGGCGAAGCCCAGCGCGTCGCCTTCGCGGGCGTGTGTGTGGTCATCGTCGATCTCCTTTTCAGGTTGGGCTTGCCAACTTGACCTGGACAAGGAGAACGAACGATGACCGACGACAGGATGGCCCTAATGGATCTGCTTGAGATGAGCGGCGACACCGAACTGCTGGGCGACATGCTCGGCTTCGTGGCGGACCGCCTGATGGCAATGGAAACGGAGGACCGCTGTGGCGCTACGCCCCGCGAGCGCAGTGCGGAGCGCATCAACCACCGCAACGGCTACCGCGAGCAACCCGCTCGGGACCGGCGAGTGCGTGGCGTGGCCTTCCGGCCCGCGACATCGCTATCTTGTCAGCCCCGTTCAGGGCTTTCGTCCTGTGAACACCACGACGCCACAAATCCGCTCGACGGAGTCTCCCTGCAGTCGTTCGTCCGGCCACCATTCGTCGAACGCTCTCACTGTCCAACGCCCTCCTGCTAAAACCAGCTGGCGAATCGACATCGTCTCCGCTTCTTCGTCACGCACGGCTACGAAACGGCCGTCCTCCGCCGGCACGTCCGGGTCAACGTATGCGTAGTCCCCCACGACGAACCTGCGGTGCCATGCTACCGTCGACCACCCTTACGATGAACGTCTCGGTACCGAAGGCCACGGCCTTTCCCCTCCTGCAACGGCTCTTTCCCGCCGCGCACCTTCCGACATGATCCTTAGCCCCCCGGTGCCGCCCGGCGCTTCGTGGCGTGCCCCGTACTCACGGGCCAAAATCGCCGCTCATGTCCAATACTGTATATTTATACAGTATTGGCTTCCGCCAAGATCAACAGTCGCCCTCGTCGTGCCAACAACGTGCGAGGTGGGCGCACGACCACGTCCAATCCAGCCCGGCCGGCTCAACGACCACGACGGCCCAGGTCGCTATCGGCGGTTTCTAGCTTCCCGCGGCGCTTGTCAGACAGGGGCCATTGGAGGCCGGTCAGCTTTGTAGGGAGCGACGCAACGCGGCCTGTGCTTCCCTCCCCAGCGGGAACCGCCAGATCGCGACCAGGCAGGCCAGTGCCCAATACAACGGATGAAACGCCGGTGATGTAGCGTACGCTCTGCGCCCCTCCCCGGTCGCCTGGGCGACGCTCGGACCGAACCACTTCCAAGCGAAACAAGTGCTTGACGGTAACCAGGGGGAGTCAGGCCCGGTCAGCGTAGTGGAGCGGCAACGCCGTCGTGTACTTGATGCGCTCCATCGCGAAGCTGGTGCTCACATCGGTGAGATCCACGGACCGAATCAGTCGCTTGTAGAAGCCGTCGAACGCGGGGATGTCCGGCACCACAACATGCATCAGGTAGTCGACCTCACCCGTCATGCGGTACAGCTCGATCACCACCGGAAACGTTACGACTGCCGCGGCGAACGCCTCGAACCAGCTGTCGTTGTGTTGGTCCGTGCGAATCGATACGAAAGCGTCGACCCCCAGGTTGAGGTGGCCGCGATTGAGCAGTGCGACACGTCCGATGATCGTGTCCTGCTGGTCGAGGTTGTTGAGGCGGCGCCAACAGGGCGTCGTGCTCAGGCCGACGCGGTCGCTGATTTCGGCCGTGGACAGCTTCGCGTCTTGCTGGATCAGCTCGAGAATCCTCAGATCGGTACGGTCAAGGATAATTTTTCTACCCCGTGGCGGATCAGAAGAAAAACATGCCAAAGTGTGTCCGATTGGAAGTGCAGTTTGCGACCCTTTTCCGCACCCGATCGGCTACGTTCAACTCGGCACTTTCGCTATCGCAATG
>VXNE01000451.1 GCA_009840715.1 Gammaproteobacteria bacterium | reverse complement strand
CGGGCGGTCAAGGCCCAGCCCGGCGGGCGGCGCTGACGCGCCGGCCGTGACCGCTTCGCGGCGACCGCGCCCAGCCGGGACGCGACCGGTCCGCCCGATTCGAGGGAGACAACGCCCCATGCAGCCCCGACCCGACGACGCGCCGATCTCCGGCGCCAGCTACCTGATCCCCGTCGACAACGTCCCGGCGCTCGTCCGCCACGCCACGGGACTACTGGAGCGCGCCCGCAAGGCGGGCCTCGACTGCGCCCTCAAGTGGCGGATCGAGCCGCAACCGCAGGTCCTGCGCGACGGCGACCTGCTCCAGTGGGTGACCGTTCTGGCTAGCCCGCCCAGGACCGCCGGCTGGTCGCTGGCCGCCCGCTACGACATCGACCCGTTCGGCATCGCCGCGACCATCCCGCACGCCGTCCCCGGCGTCGAGCTGCCCCGCCGGTACTGGACCCTCGGCGACCCCGTCTGCGAGCACTGCAACACCGTCCGCGACCGCCGCGCCGTGTTCCTGCTCGCCCACGCCGACGGGCGCCACATCCTGGTCGGCCGCTCCTGCCTCAAGGCGTTCCTCGACTGTCCCGATCCGGAATGCATCGCGGCGCTGTTCGACGCGCTCGTGCCGGACGAGATCGTTGCCCGCCACCGGTTCCGCGACCCCGGCTCCCCCGACTACGGCGGCGGCTACCTGGACGCCCTGGAGGAACTCTCCTGGACCGCCGCCATCGTCGCCCGCTACGGCTGGCGCTCCGTCGCGAAATCGGCCGACGAGCACACCGCGACCGCGTCGCGCCTCGCGTTCCTCATGGACCGGCCGCACCCGAAACTCGCGTCGCTGTGGCACGCCGAGCGCGCCGCCTGCGAGCCCACCGACGAACACCGCGCCGCCGCGCGGCGCACCGTGGAACTGGTGCGCGCCGCCCCGGCGGACAGCGAGTACCTGGTCAAGCTCAAGGCGCTCGCCGGGGCCACCGCCATCCACGTGCGCGACCGGGCGCTCTGGTGCTCCGCCATCACGCTCGACATCCGCCGGCGCGCGAAGGCGCGCGAGCGCGAGGCCGCCGCGTCCGCGCCGCCGATCGAGTCCGGCCGCCAGGTCGTCGAAGGGCGCATCGTCAAGCTCGACCTGCGCGACTATCGCAACTTCGTCCGCGAGGTCATGACCGTCCAGGACGGGGACGGCCGCAAGTTCTGGGGCACGCAGCCCCGGTTCCTCTACGACGCCAAGGAGGGCGACGCGGTCGCGTTCCGCGCCGACGTCGAGCCGTCCCGCGACAACCCCGCGTTCGCGTTCTTCAAGCGGCCGACGCGCGTCCCGAAGGCCGCGTAGCGCCACCCACCCGACCACCGAAGGAGACAAGCCCATGCAAGCCACCCTCACGCCCGTCGCCGAGGCGTTCCACGAACTGCCCGAGGCCCGCCCGCTGCCCTGCGGCATCACTGCGCATCTCGTCGACCCGTCCCACATCGAGCCCGCCAGCGCGTGGCGCCATGTTCGCCACGACAAGGTCAGCCGGGCACGCCACACCGGCTGGTACGCCGACGAGGGCCAGTTCGAGATCCTCACCGGGTTCGTCTACGCGTTCGCCGAGGACGCCGGCGACGAGGACGACGATCCGCCCGCGACCTACTACGCGCTGGTCGAATCCAACGACACCGACTGCCACTACCTCGACCCGGACGCCTACGACGATCCGGTGACCGCGGCCCACGCCGCCGACCGGATGGCGGAACTCGTCGCCGAGCTGGCACGCGACTGCGACGGCATCCGCAACCGCGCGATCGAGGCCCGCTCCGAACTGGCCGAGGCCAACCGCGTCCGGCGCGAGGCGCTCGCCATCCTGCGGCACGTTCGCGAATGTCCCGCCGATGCCGAGTCCCTCGGTCCCGCGTTCGCGCGCCTGTGGCGCCAGGGGCTCGCCGGACGCCGCCGCGCGTTCGCCATCGTCGAGGACCATCGCCCGCCGCCGCGCACCGAACCGTTCGACCTCGCACGCACCGCAACCCGCGACGAATGCCTCGCCGACGCCTGGCGCGACGGCTGGGACTGCGCATCCGACTGACCCCACACGGAGACCGCCACGATGGTCCGACTTCTCTTCGACATGGAACAGGTCGCCGGCCTCGCCCGGCACTCCCGCCAGGCGCCCGAGCGCCGTATGACCATGGCCCAGCGCGCCGAGATCTACGGCGAGTCCCGCTGTGCGACTCCGCAGCCCGGCGAGGAGCGCCTCGCGCCGCCTTGCCTGTGGCTCGTCAAGGACGAGGGAATCTATCTGATGTCTCCCGGCATCCATCCCGACTCCGAGGCGGACCGCTCGACGCGCGCGCCCGTCGCCTACGCCAGCGGTTTCGACCCGACCCGCGACGACCGCATGGCGGTCTGGGACCGGGCCCGCGACGCGGTCGGCGGCGACGACTTCGCCGAGGCCGTGCCGCTCGAATGGGTGGACGCCGCGATCGCCGCGCGCTCGCCCGAGTTCGCGCTGGTGTTCGGCCCCAACGCGATCGGTCTGCTTCCCGCCGGACCTCCGACCCGGTGACTGC
>VXNE01000042.1 GCA_009840715.1 Gammaproteobacteria bacterium | reverse complement strand
CTGCTCGGGCCCTCGGGTTCGGGCAAGACCACCTGCCTGATGATGCTGGCGGGGTTCGAGGCACCGACCGCCGGCCGCATCCGCATCGCGGGGCAGCGCGTGGACGACATCCCGCCACGGCGGCGCAACATTGGCATGGTGTTCCAGAACTACGCGTTGTTCCCCCATATGACCGTGGGCGGCAATCTGGCGTTTCCGCTCGAGGTGCGGCGCATCGATCGCGCCAACGCGGCCCGCCGCGTGCGGCGCGCGCTCGAACTGGTGCGGCTCACCGGATTCGAGGACCGCAAGCCCGGCGAACTGTCCGGCGGCCAGCAGCAGCGCGTCGCCATCGCGCGGGCGCTGGTGTTCGAGCCCAATCTCGTCCTGATGGACGAGCCGCTCGGCGCCCTCGACCGCCGTCTCCGCGAAGAGATGCAGTACGAGATCCGGCGCATCCAACGGACGCTCGGCGTGACCGTTGTGTATGTCACCCACGACCAGCAGGAAGCCATGGCGATGTCGGACCGCGTCGCCGTGTTCAACCGGGGCAGGGTCCAGCAGATAGCACCGCCGGAGGTCCTCTACGAGGAGCCGGAACGGGGCTTCGTCGCGACCTTCATCGGGGACAACAACCTGTTGCAGGGCCGTATCGTGGCGGCAAGGGGCGACGTGTGCGTCGTGGACACGGGGCACGGCATCGTACAGGCGTTCCTGGTCGCGCCCCGGGACGTGGGCGATGCGGTAACCCTGGCGATCCGCCCGGAGCGGGTGGCGCTGGCCGCGGAGCCGGGCCTGTACAGCAACGAGTTCGAAGCGCACGTGGACGACATCGCCTTCCTTGGCGACCACCTGCGCGTACGCGTAGCGGTCTGCGGGAGTTCGAACTTCGTGGTGAAGATCCCCAACCGCGCGGGCCATGGCGGCGTGCTCGAGGACGACCGCATACGCATCGGCTGGACGCCGCTGGACTGCCGCGCCCTGCCACCGGACGAGGACGAGGGAGGAACGTGATGCAGGTGTTTCGACTACTGGGCGCGGCGGGAGCGCTCGCGGCGTGGTGCCTCGCCGCCGGGGCGGAGACCCTGACGGTGGTGTCCTGGGGCGGGTCCTACGAGCAGGCGAGCCGCAAGGCGGTGCTCGAGCCGTTCACGGCCGAGACCGGCATCGAGGTCGCGGTCGAGGTGTACAACGGCGGCCTCGCCCAGATACGCGCCCAGGTCGAGACCGGCAACGTCTACTGGGACGTCGTGGACCTCGAGCGGGCGGACGCCGTGCGCGCGTGCGACGAGGGACTCCTGGAACTCGTCGACGTCGGGGAGCTGCCGCCGGCGGCGGACGGCACGCCCGCCGTGGACGACTTCCCGCCCGACGCGGTGACGGAATGCGGCGGCGGGATGCTCTACTACTCCACCGTGGTCGCGTACAACACCGAGGTTCTTTCGGGGGCGAGACCGCAGGTGATCGCCGACTTCTTCGACCTCGACCGGTTCCCGGGTCGCCGCGGCATGCGCAGGAGTCCGCTCGTCAATCTGGAGTTCGCCCTGCTCGCCGACGGCGTGCCGGTTGCCGAGGTGTACGGGACCCTCGCGACCGTGGAGGGCTTGGCGCGGGCATTCCGGAAGCTCGACACCATCAAGGACTCCATCGTCTGGTGGGAAGCCGGCGCGCAACCGCCGCAGATGCTCGCGGATCGCGAGGTGGCCATGAGCACCGCTTACAACGGACGCATCTTCAACGCCCAGGTCCTGGAGAACCAGCCCCTCGAGATCCTGTGGGACGGCCAGGTGCTGGACTCGGGGATGCTCGGGATCGTGGCCGGCACCGCGCGGCTCGACGCGGCCCTCGAACTGGTGCGCTTCGCGAGCCGACCGGAGGTGGAGGCCGCGATCAGTCGGTACATCTCGTACGGGCCGGTGCGCAGGTCTGCCGCGCAGTTCGTTTCCACGCATCGGGAAACCGGCGTCGACATGCGCCCGCACCTCCCGACCAGCCCGGAGAACGTCGCGGGTGCGCTCCACAACGACTGGGAGTGGTGGAGCGATCATGCCGACGACATGAACGAGCGCTTCACGGCATGGCTCGCGCGTTGATGGGAGTGCTTGGGGCGCTCGGTCCGCGCACGGAGTGCGGGCGATATGGCTGACCTCGTCGCGACCGCGGGGCGGCCCCCTCGCAAGAGAGGGGTGTCGCTGCCAAAGGGCCTGCGCGCCTGGTCGCTCGTGTTGCCGCTCGCGGCCTTCATCGGGGTTACGTTCGTCGCCCCCCTCGGGGCGATGCTGACGCGCAGCGTCCACATGCCCGTCGTGGCGGACGCCCTGCCCGAGACGGTGCGGCTGCTGGGCGAGTGGGACGGTGCGGCGATCCCGGGGGAGGCGGTCTTCCAGGCGCTCGGACAGGAACTGCTCGCGGCGCGGGAGGCCCGGACGCTCGGGCAGGTCGCGACCCGCGTGAACCGCGTCGAGGGCGGACTGCGGAGCGTGCTGACCCGAACCGCGCGGCGGCTGGGTGCGGCGGCGCCGGAGCTTCCGGCGGCACCGGGCGGCGGGACGTCGACCT
>VXNE01000429.1 GCA_009840715.1 Gammaproteobacteria bacterium | reverse complement strand
AGAGCGATCTCGATCTGCGGCCGATTCCCTGTATCACGCCGCTTGACGCCGTGGAACCGCTGCTGGTTCCGGAACGCCCGGCGCTGGCCCGCAAACGGGTGCGCTACGTCGGTGAACCCGTGGCGTTCGTCGTGGCGGAATCGTATTGGGAAGCGCTCGATGCAGCCGAAGCGGTCGAGATCGACTACGAGCCGCTCCCGATCGTCACGGACGGGGCCGAGGCGCTTGTGCCGGGGTCTCCCCAGCTGTGGGACCGGGTGCCCGGGAATCTCGCGTTTCGGTTCGAGAGAGGCGATCGTGCGGCAGTGGAGGCCGCGATCGCTCAGGCGGCCCACGTCACGACGCTCGATCTACTGAACCAGCGGGTGATGGCGTCGCCGCTGGAGACCCGCGCGGGGGTCGCGGAATACGACGCGGAGACAGGTCGGACGTTACTGACCCTGACCGCCCAGGGGCTCCATCCCATTCGCAGCCAGCTTGCCGATGTATTCGACGAGCCGGTCGACAATTTTCACCTGGTTGCCCCCGATGTCGGCGGAGGATTCGGCAGCAAGAACTACCTGTACCCGGAGTGGGTGCTGCTCGTCTGCGCGGCCCGTCGCCTGCGACGGGCGGTTCACTGGTCGGCGCAACGATCCGAAGAGACTGCCGCCGGGGCACACGGACGGGATTTCCGGGCCAAGGCACGGCTGGCGTTGGACGGCGGCGGTAACTTCTGCGCCCTCGACGTGCGTGCCGTGGCAAATCTTGGCGCTGGTCTCTCCACTTCCGGGCCCCACAGCTCGACGCTCGCACCGGCGACCGTTTTGGGCGGCGTCTATGCGATTCCCGCCATCTACATGGAAACGCGCGGCGCCTTCACGAATTGCGCCCCGATCGACGCCTACCGTGGAGCCGGGAAGCCGGAGGCGAATTACCTTGTCGAGCGCCTCGTCGACAAGGCTGCCCGTGAACTTGGTGCCGACCCGGCCGACCTGCGTCGACAGAACGTGATTCGGGACTATCCCTACCGGAAGGCCCTCGGCGAGACTGTCGACACCGGTGACTTTGCGGCGAACATCGACGCGGCTGTCCGCTTGGCCGACCGGGAAGGATTCGCCCGACGCCGGGAGCGCTCGGAACGGGCCGGCAGGCTCCGGGGGCTCGGGATCGCCTGTTTTCTGGAGACCTCCCGCGGATCGGACCGCGAAGGCGCGGAAGTGTGCGTCAAGCCGGACGGCGTGATCGAGATTCGCATGGGCACGGATTCGACCGGCCAGGGGCATGAAACCGTTCTCTCCAAGCTGGCAGCCGAGCGTATCGGTGTGCCGCTGGAGAACATCCGCTTTCGGGAGGCGGATACACGGGTCACGCGGATGGGCGAGGGACACGGTGGCGCCCGGACCCTGCACATGGGGGGTACTGCGCTCTGTCGCGCCATCGACGCGATGATCGAGCGGGCCCGAGTCGAGGCGGCCCGCCTTCTGCAGGCGGACATCAACCAACTCGGGTACGCAGAGGGCAGATTCGTGGTGCGTGGAACGGAGCGGAGGATCGACCTCTCGACGATTGCCGACGATGCGGAGATCGACGCCTTCGAACTGGTCGAGGACGCTGACATCACCTTTCCGTCCGGATGTCACGTGGCCGAAGTGGAGATCGATCGCGAGACCGGCGACGTGACGCTTCTTCGCTACGCCGGGGTCGACGATTACGGTCGCCGTTTGGACACGCAGTTGACCCTGGGACAAGTGGTGGGCGGGCTTGCACAAGGTGCAGGCCAGGCCCTGCAGGAGGCCATCGTCTATGACCCGGACACCGGCCAGATCCTGAGCGGCAGCCTGATGGACTACCGGTTGCCGCGCGCAGCCGACCTGCCAGAGTTCACGATCGGTTTTCGGGAGACTCCCACCAGCCGCAATCCTCTCGGGGTCAAAGGCGCGGGGCAGGCCGGAGCGATCGCGGCCCCGGCGACCATCATGAATGCCGTCATCGATGCCTTGACCCCCTTCAGCATCGACGACTTGCCGATGCCAGCGACGGGCGCGAAGGTCTGGGAAGCGATGCGGCAAGCGATGGCCGCCGCCGGGTCCGGCGGTCGCTAGACCTCGCGCTTTGCTGCCGAGGAACCCCACCGCCTCCATGGCACTCCGCAAGGTGCCAATGCCGTTTGGGGGATCGAGCGATCTGCTTGCCGCGGACCTCCGCCCCCGTGCCCCCGGACGGTTGATTTGCCGATGCCACTAGACCACGGAGCAAGAGGAGAAAGACTCGTGCACGTATATGCCAGAACACTCGCTTCGGTGCTCGTGATTGTCGGTGTGGCGGCCACCACGGGCGCCCATGGGCGCGACATTCTGCCGCCGGTACCCACACCGACAGACCTCAAGCCGGGCAGCATTACTTGCGACGAGTGCCCGTATCCGGCCCCAAGCAAGTATCTCGACATCAATGTGTACAGCCAGGACGTGCGAATCTCCTATATGGACATCGCGCCGGCCGGCACGGCCAACGGCCACGTGGTCCTGCTGATGCACGGCAACAACTTCGGCGGCTTCT
>VXNE01000086.1 GCA_009840715.1 Gammaproteobacteria bacterium | reverse complement strand
AGTAGGCGCCGTTGCCGAGGATTGTGTGGCAGTTCATGCAGTTGCGCGCCTGCACGGTGAGCTTGCCGTGGTCGACCAGCGCCCGCGCCGCCTCCTCGTCCAGCGCCTCGCCGAAGAGCGGCGCGACCGGCCCGATGACCGGCACGAGATGGTTGCGCTCGTCGTCGAACTCGTAGCCGATGCGGTGATTGATGACGGAATACGCGGGCACGCGGCCGGCTTCGGACCCGGCGGTGATCACCGTCAGCGTGTGGAACGTGAGCATGACCAGCACCACGGCCATGAAGGCCGTGACGAAGATGGCGCACTTGCGCCAGAAGGACTCGCTTGCCCACCACTCGGTGCCGCTCCCAGGTTCCGCCATGGCGTACTCCGTCTGCCTTCCGTCAGTCCTCCGGTCGCGCCGCGCCCTCGCGCGGGTCGTTCCCCTCGCCGTGTACCGCCAGCGACAGCCGCCAGATGAACCGCGGCGCGACGAAGTACCCGATCAGGAGCACGGCGATCAGCCCGAGCCACCACCCTTCGAGGTCGAGCAACGGTACGAGCGACACCGCACAGGCGGCCAGCGCAGCGTAGGAGACCAGGGAGATGCGTGCGAAACCGCGGGACCGTGACAGCCCCGCCAGGGCGTGAAAGATGGCGTACCCGGCGCCGAAGAGCACCATCGCCCCGCCGACCAGCGCGGCTCCCGCGAAGGTGTGAATCTTGTCTGGATCAGCCATGGCCCGGATCACCGATAGAGCAAAGGTAACACCTCTCCCGCCGGTTGCGCGGCCCGGTCTTCCGTCCGGCGCGAACGCGGGAGTTTCCACCGGGCCGGCTATCTCCTATGCTCCCCTGCGGGGTGGGGGATGGAGCGCCAACGATGATCGCGGTCGACCGGCGGCACGTGAACGCGTTCGGCGTGACGCCGGACTCCTGAGCCGAAACTACGGGACGGGCCGTCATGGTCGTCATCACGCTCGTCGCGGCGACCCTCTACGTGCTGCTCCTGGTCGCGAGCGGCGTCTACGGGGCGACGCGCAAGGAGGGCGGTCGGGACCTGTACCGCCCCGCTGCCGTGCAGGTCGCGGCCGTCGCCCTCGTTGCGGTGTTGGGCGTCCTGCCGACGGAGATGCTGAGTGTCCTCTGGCTCACCGTGCTACAGGACTTCGTCGATGTCACGGCGTACCTGTTCGTCCTGGTCACGACGCCCGTCGTCGCGGTGTTGACCACCATCCAGGCGTTCGCGCTCTCGCGCGTCTACCGGGCGCGGCCCGTGCTGCTCGCAGCGGTCCATGTCGGCGTCTACGCCGGGGCCTACGCGTTCTGGCTCTCGCAGGCCTTCAACCCGCCGGGCGACGTCGCGCGTTTCGCCGCGGTCGTCCTCATCGTCGGCGGGATCGTCATGGCGCTCTTCGCCCGGTTCGCCTGGCGCCGTCCTGGCTGAGCGGCTCCCTCAATAGACCCCGGGCACGAGCCGGTACCTGGCCTTGCCACGGTACTGCGTCCACAGCTCCCCGTACTTCCCGGCGCAACGCCCCTCGTCGATGCGTTCGCGGACGACGAAGAAGAGCGTCAGGTAGACGAAGTAGGCCCAGGTCCAGACGTTCGTGAAGTGACCGATCGCCAGCGCCATCCCGAGCGCCTCGAGAATCTCGCCCGTGTAGTTCATGTGCCGCGCCCGGCCCCAGAATCCGCTGCAGAGGATCGTCCGCTCCCCGTCCGTCAGGGTGGCCGGCCGGATGAACCCGAGGAAAGAGCGTTCGGGGAAGCGCTTGAAGACGTACTTCTGCAGGTTGGCGCCGCGCGTGATCACCCAGCCGAGCAGGAACACCGCCGCCGCACCCCCGAGCCAGAGCGGGTTCCAGGCGGGGTCGATGTCGGGGGCGGGCAGGTGAGCCGTCCCCCAGAGGGCGATCGGGTAGACGCAGGGATAGACCACGATGCAGCCGAAGATGAGCTTGAAGCCGAGGCGCTCTTCGATGATGTCGAACGTGTAGAGCTGCACGCGCTCGAAGACGAAGTAGTCCACGACGAACCACACCCACATCGCCGAATGCAGGAGCAGGCCGACGTTCAGCGCGTCGGCGTGCTGCCCGAAGTGGTAGGCGGCGCCCGCGACCGCGTTCAGTCCGAGCAGGGCGCCCCCGAAGATGTAGAGGAACATCTTCCCGTCGATGTCGCCGCGGAACTGGGCCGTGCGGGCGCGTCCCTCCATCCACTGCACCAGCGTGCTCCGGTCGTCTGCCGGCGCGCGCAGGACGATCCACGCGGTGAGGACGATGCTCAGGACGGTTCCGCCGGCGATGACGTGCCACTTCGCCACCCACAGCCACCCGAGGGGGGCGAAGGTCAGCTCCAGCCACCAGATGACGAGCGCCGCGACGAAGACGGCGAGGCCGTTCAGCCGGTAGCGGTTCGGTATCTCGCTGGCGCTGGGGTGTGTGTAACCGTCGACGTGACGGGCCGGGATGACCGCGTGCAGGACGAGAAGCAGGACGAAGACAGCGGTCGGCGTGAGGAACGCGGCGACGGTCTGGAAGGTGGTCAGGTCGGTC
>VXNE01000217.1 GCA_009840715.1 Gammaproteobacteria bacterium | reverse complement strand
ATCCAGAACGACATCCTGAAAGAGTTCATGGTGCGCAACACCTACATCTATCCGCCTGCGGAGAGCATGCGCATCGTGGCGGACGTGATCGGCTTCTGCGCGGACCACATGCCGCGCTTCAACTCGATCTCGATCTCGGGCTACCACATGCAGGAGGCCGGCGCGGACGCCGTCGAGGAACTCGCCTTCACGCTGGCCGACGGTCTCGAGTACGTGCGCGCCGCGCTCAGGACCGGCCAGGACGTGGACGCCTTCGCGCCGCGGCTGTCGTTTTTCTTCTGCATCGGCATGAACTTCTTCATGGAGGTCGCGAAGCTGCGCGCGGCGCGCATTCTCTGGGCGGAACTGATGGAGCAGTTCGATCCGAAGAAGCCCGCGTCGAGCATGCTGCGGATGCACTGCCAGACGTCCGGGGTGTCGCTGCAGGCCCAGGATCCCTACAACAACGTCGTACGGACCACCATCGAGGCCCTCGCGGGCGTACTCGGCGGCACGCAGAGCCTGCACACGAACTCCTTCGACGAGGCGATCGCCCTGCCGACCCCGTTCTCCGCGCGTATCGCGCGCAACACGCAGACGATCATCGCCGAGGAGTCACAGATCACGCGCACCGTCGACCCCCTCGGGGGCAGTTACTTCGTCGAGCGGCTGACGGCGGACATGGTCGAAGCGGCGCGTCGGCTGATCGAGGAAGTGGAGCAACTCGGCGGGATGACTGCCGCGATCGCCCAGGGCATGCCGATGCGGCGCATCGAGGAGTCGTCCGCGCGGCGTCAGGCCCGGGTGGAGCGGGGCGAGGACACGGTCGTAGGGGTCAACAAGTACCGGCCGGAGGACGACGGCCAGGTCGAGGCGCTCGAGATCGACAACTCGAAAGTGCGCGATGCGCAGATCGAGCGGCTCGCCGAGGTCCGGGCCAGGCGGGACCAGGCGACCGTCGATCGTGCGCTGGAAGCCCTGGCGCGTGTCGCTCGCACCCGTGAGGGGAACCTGCTCGGGGCAAGCATCGAGGCCGCGGAGCGGCGTGCGACCGTCGGGGAGATCTCGGACGCGCTCGAGGCCGCTTGGGGACGCCACGACACGCGGCCGGCGTTGGTTCCGGGTGTCTATTCGAGCGCGTATGGGGACCATGAGGGCTTCCGCGTGGTGCGGGACGAGATCGGCGAGTTCCGGGACCTCGAGGGCCGCCCGCCGAGCGTGTTCGTCGTGAAGATGGGCCAGGACGGCCACGACCGCGGCGCCAAGGCCATCTCCAACGCCTTCAACGACCTCGGCTTTGACGTCGAGATGAGTCCGCTCTTCCTCACGCCCGGCGAAGCCGCCGAGCGGACCGGGGAAATCGGCGCGGACGTCGTCGGGATCTCGACGCTCGCCGGCGCGCACAAGACGCTTGTGCCGGAACTCATGGACTCCCTCAAGGTGCGTGGCACCGATGCGGTCGTGGTCTGCGGCGGCGTCATCCCGGAGCGCGATCACCAGTTCCTGCTCGACTGCGGCGTGCGGGCGATATTCGGTCCGGGCACGGACATCCTCCAGGCGGCGAGCGCGATCATGAAGATGATCCCGGGCAGGAACCGCTGAAGTCCGGCCGCGCGACCTCGGTCGGTCGTTCGGTTGGCCGGGGTGAGGTCCCGGCCGCGTGCGGACCGTGGAGTCCGTGGATCAACCCTTCCTGCCGAGCGATGCCGGCCGCCATCTCGCGGAACTGGTCGTCCACGCGGCGTTGCATCCGCTCCATGCGCGCTTCGAGTCGGTCCAGCCGCGCCTCGACCTGGGCGAAGCGGGCATCCACCTGCCTGGCTCGGAAGACGAGCGCGGTACGCAACGGAGCCTTGCGCCGGGTCGGAGGGACGTCCATGCCATTCAGGGGTATCGTAGGCGGGAATAGTGGATGGTGCACCGGGAGAGCACTTACCGTGGCCGGGCGTCGCTACCAGGCTGCAAGGGCTGGCTTGTTGCCTGCGCAAACCGGTGTCCGCCACGGGCAGTCGATAGGCAGTCAGCCAGCGGGAAATAGTAAGTTGGACCGAAGGCGACCCTATCGGTTTTATTTCGACACTAACGTATCGTTTCAGGAATGCGACTCTTTAGTATTCTCCCATCGGGACGCAAGGAGTTGATGCGGTCGATTCGCGTTTGCAGTGCGTGTCGCGATCGTCCCGATACAGGCGGCCGATACGGCTTTTGGATGGCTGGGAATCCGCGGCATGCATTGCGCGATCTGGACCGGGCCGGCACGAGAACAAGGGATGCCTGCCGATACGGTGCGCGCCCAGGGGTCGGATGGACGGCATAGCTAAGGACCGGAGGTTACCCTGGCTGCTCTCGGCCAAGGTCGCGGTGCCGGGTCGCGTGCCGCACTACTTCGAGCGTACCCAACTGCTCGCGCGGGCGCTGCCCACCCAACGGCGCCTGTCGGTGCTGCGGGCGCCAGGCGGATTCGGCAAGACCACGGTGCTTGCGGAAAGCTGCCGCCGGCTGGTGGCCGACGGCGTACCCACCGCGTGGATCTCCCTGGACGAGCAGGACGACGGTCGGATGC
>VXNE01000054.1 GCA_009840715.1 Gammaproteobacteria bacterium | reverse complement strand
CCTCGCCCGGGCGCTGAACGTCACCGACAAGCTCGCCCAACGGCGCGGCGACGACTACATCTCCAGCGAACTCTTCCCCCTCGCCGTCCTCGAGTCCGGCGGACCCGCGGCGGATGCGTTGCGCGCCCACGGCGGCGACGCCCAGGCCATCGAGCATGCGATCGAGCAGGTCCGGGGCGGCGAGTCCGTCTCCGAGGCCAACGCCGAGGAGAACCGGCAGGCGCTCGCGAAGTACGCGATCGACCTTACCGAGCGCGCCGAGCAGGGCAAGCTCGACCCCGTGATCGGCCGGGACGACGAGATCCGGCGCACCGTGCAGGTACTGCAGCGCCGCACCAAGAACAACCCCGTACTCATCGGCGAGCCAGGCGTCGGCAAGACGGCCATCGTCGAAGGCCTCGCGCAACGCATCGTGAACGGAGAGGTCCCCGAGGGCCTCAAGGGCAGGCGCCTGCTGGCCCTCGACCTCGGCGCCCTCATCGCCGGCGCGAAGTACCGGGGCGAGTTCGAGGAGCGCATGAAGGCAGTGCTGAACGAACTCGCGAAACAGGAGGGCCAGATCGTCCTGTTCATCGACGAACTGCACGCCCTCGTGGGCGCCGGCAAGGCCGAGGGCGCCATCGACGCCGGCAACATGCTCAAGCCGGCCCTGGCCCGGGGCGAACTGCACTGCGTGGGCGCCACGACCCTCGACGAGTACCGCGAGAACCTCGAGAAGGACGCGGCCCTCGAACGGCGCTTCCAGAAGGTGCAGGTCGACGAGCCGTCCGTCGAGGACACTGTCGCGATCCTGCGCGGGCTCAAGGAGCGCTACGAGGTCCACCACGGCGTCGAGATCACCGACCCGGCGATCGTCGCCGCGGCCACGCTCTCGCACCGCTACATCTCCGACCGGCAGCTCCCGGACAAGGCCATCGACCTGGTCGACGAGTCCGCGAGCCGCATCCGCATGGAGATCGACTCGAAGCCCGAGCCGATGGACCGCCTCGAGCGGCGCCTCGTGCAGCTCAAGATCGAGCAGGAGGCGTTGAAGAAGGAGACCGATGACGCGTCCCGCGAACGTCTCGAGCGGCTCAACGAGGAGGTCGCGGACCTCGAGCGCGAGTTCGCCGACCTCGAGGAAGTATGGAACGGCGAGAAGGCCGCGGTGCAGGGCACGCAGCACGTCAAGGAAGAACTCGAACGCGCCCGCATCGACTTCGACGCCGCCCGGCGGGCCGGCGACCTGCAGCGCATGTCGGAGCTCCAGTACGGCACGATTCCGGAGCTCGAGAAGCGGCTCGAACAGGCCGCGGAAACGGACGAAACCGACTTCCAGCTCCTGCGGAGCAAGGTCACCGAAGACGAGATCGCGGAAGTCGTGTCCGCGTGGACGGGTATCCCGGTCGCCAAGATGCTCGAGGGCGAACGCGAACGGCTCCTTGGCATGGAGGCCGGGCTGCACCGCCGGGTCGTCGGGCAGGACGAGGCGGTGACCGTGATCGCCGATGCGATCCGCCGGTCACGCGCCGGGCTCGCGGACCCGAACCGGCCGAACGGCTCCTTCCTCTTCCTCGGTCCGACCGGGGTCGGCAAGACCGAGTTGACCCGTGCCCTGGCCGAGTTCCTGTTCGACACCGAAGACGCCATGGTGCGTCTCGACATGTCCGAGTTCATGGAGAAACACTCCGTGGCCCGGCTGATCGGCGCGCCCCCGGGCTACGTCGGTTACGAGGAGGGCGGCTACCTGACCGAGAAAGTACGCCGCAAGCCCTACTCGGTGGTCCTGCTCGACGAGGTCGAGAAAGCGCACCCGGATGTCTTCAACGTGCTCCTGCAGGTGCTCGAGGACGGACGCCTGACCGACGGTCACGGCCGTACGGTGGACTTCCGGAACACGGTCGTCATCATGACCTCGAACCTCGGTTCCTCGGTCATCCAGGAGCTGGCCGGTACGGCCTCGTGGCACCGACGCGAAGACGCCTACCGCGAAATGAAGGACAAGGTCATGGAACTCGTGACCCAGCAGTTCCGCCCCGAGTTCGTCAACCGGATCGACGAAGTGGTGGTCTTCCATCCCCTGGACCGTTCACAGATTCGGGCCATCACCGAGATCCAGATCGGCCTCCTCCGGGAACGCCTCGCGGAGTTCGACATCGGCCTCGAGCTTTCCGAAGAGGCGTTCGGGCGCCTGGGCAGCGCCGGTTTCGACCCCGTGTATGGCGCCAGGCCCCTCAAGCGCGCCATCCAGCAGCAGGTCGAGAACCCCCTTTCGAAGGCGCTGCTCGCCGGCGAGTTCGCCACCCACGACACGGTGCGGGTGGAGACGGCCAACAACGCGCTCGCGTTCACGAAGAAGGCGACGCCCGCGGAGGCGGCGGGATAGCCCGCCGGCGGCATGGAATTCCGGGACTATTACCGCGTGCTCGGCGTGGAGCGCGGGGCGAGCCAGGAGGACATCAAGCGCGCCTACCGCCGCCTCGCCCGCAAGTACCATCCGGATGTCAGCAGGGAATCCGACGCCGACGCCCGCTTCAAGGAGGTGGGCGAAGCGTACGAGCTCCA
>VXNE01000402.1 GCA_009840715.1 Gammaproteobacteria bacterium | reverse complement strand
GGGTCGGTGCCTGTAGCACGAGTCAGCCGGTTTCGCGCATGAAGTGGCGGATGGTGTTGAGGGTGTCGGGGAGGTTGTCGGGGGCGCGGGCGTCGACGGGGAGGCAGCGGGCGTTGGGGGCCTCGTTGCAGATGCGGTGACCGATGCCGGTGGGGTGGAAGGGGTCGGCGCCGGGGATGACGAGCATGGGGGCGTAGGTGCGGGCGACGGCGACCTCGTTGACGGCGAAGTAGGGGGAGCCGGTGGGCCACATGCCGTCGCGGAACTCGACGACGAGGGCGATGTAGGTTTCGCGGCGCAAGGTGCGCAGGGCGTCGGCGAAGAGCGGCTCGTCGTGGATGCGCTGGGCGAAGGGACCGGCCTCGTTGTTCTGCATGAAGACGGGATCGCGTTGCGCGGACTCGATGACGGCTTCGAGTCCATCGGCGCGCGCGAGCCGGATGGTGGGGTTGAACA
Source organism: Gammaproteobacteria bacterium (assembly GCA_009840715.1). Classification (GTDB taxonomy): domain Bacteria; phylum Pseudomonadota; class Gammaproteobacteria; order Pseudomonadales; family Azotimanducaceae; genus VXNE01. The sequence goes on along the minus strand of VXNE01000402.1, from coordinate 2,088 downwards.
TGTCGTAGAAGGTCTCGGGCGAGTTGGTCTCGTCGAGGCCGACGGGGTCCTGCATGATTAGTCCGGCGACGCGAGCGGGGGCCTGGTCGGCGAGACGGAGGGCGTAGGCGCAGCCGATGCAGCCGCCCATGACGTGCGCACGCTGCAGGCCGAGGTCGTTGAGCACGGCGATCTGGTCGAGCATGGCCTTGTCGTAGCTGAAGGGCTCGAGCGCGGTCTTGCTGCGGCCGCAGTGGCGCTGGTCCATGCCGATGACCATGAACTCGTCGGAGAAGGCGTCGATGGGGTTGATGATCGAGCGTTGCCAGAATTCGATCTGGGAGTTGACTCCTCCGGGCGCGAAGAGCAGAAGCGGGGTTCCGCCATTGTTCTCGCCGAACACCTCGTAGTGGATGGTGGTTCCATCGGGTCGCATTAGCTCAGCCATCGGGGCGCTCCTCTCAAGCGGAGACAGTCTATTGGTAGCTGCGGCGGGGGAGCGGGTGGTTGAAGGGGTTGCGATGGCTGGGAACGGGGATCAGCGCGCCGTTGGGGTACAGGCGGCGGTGCAGGTCCGAGGCGAATTCGCCTCGTTTCGATGAGACGATTCGCATCGGAGCGGGCCAGGGGCGGGCTTCCTCGGCGAGTTCGTGCAGGTAGCGGTCGGCGTCGAGCAGGTCGTCGTCCCTGTCGCGCGGCGTGGGCCGGACGGCGTCCTGATGTCTCCAGCGGTACTCCCTCATGCGGAGCGGAAACTGGGTGAGGGTGGGCAGGTAGAAGGAGCGCGGATTGTCGGGGTTGAGTCGTTCCTGCACGCGGGCGATGCCGACGTGGACGGAGCCGGGGCCGCCCTTGCTGGGGCGGATGGGGAGTCCGAGGCCCTTGAGATGTCCGATCCAGGCGGACTGGGAGCGGTCGGCGCACCAGGTGACGGGTCCAAAGCGTTGGCGGCAGCGTCTCATCCACTGTTCGACGCGCTGGACGACGCCGGGCCCGCGCTGCTCGAACTCGTCCAGCCTGATGAGGACGCCGGGACCGCAGGGGGCAGAGGCGGCGGTGAGTCCGGCGACGACGCCGGCGGTGAAGTGCCCGGTGAGGGACTCGGCGCCGAAGTCGAGGCCGCCGATGAAGCGGGAGAATGCGGGGAGCGGACCGTCCCAGCGATGGAGGGCGGGGTCGAAGTTGGGGTAGATCTGGCCGAGGAAGGCGTCGAAGCGTCCGTCGATGAAGCGATCGACCCAGTCGGGCGGGAGGATGGCGCGCTGGGTGTCGGCGTAGTTGTCGGGCAGATGGGGATTGTCTTCGATCCTGGCGGGGACAAAGCGGAGGCGCACGGCGGCGCGTTCGAGGGCGGATTCGGGCAGCTCGCGTTTGACGAACCAGCGCTCGAACCAACCGGGGTAGGGATTGGAGGCGGCGACGAACCAGGGCTGCGGCTGGGCGGGATGGCGCAGGCGGGTGACGAGCATCTGGGCGGCTTCGGCCTCGACCTGGCCTGCTTCGTCGATGAAGACGGCGCCGAACTGTTGCGATCCGAGTCCGGTCCAGTCGGAGAGATGGCGGAAGTGGATGGTGGACGGCTCGGGTTGGCCGGGAGCGGCGAGCCGGACGGAATGGGTGGGGGTCTGGCTGCGGAGTTTGATCAGGGAGTCGGGGCAGCAGCGGTAGAACTCGGCCATGGTGGTGGTGGCGAGGTCGGTGAAGTTGTGGCGGGCGATGAGGATGTTGTTGCCGGGGAAGAGGCAGGCGGCGTCGATGGCGAGTTCGACGAGGGCGCGGGTCTTGCCGCCGCCCATGGCTCCGCCGTAGCCCACGAGGGAGAGGCCCGAGGCGTCGGAGACGTCGGGCTGGTCGGGCGCGGCGGGCAGGCCGAGGACTGCTCGGTAGAGCTCGCGTTGCCGATCGGTTGGGAAAAAACGTCTGCGCCGGTGGGCGCGCTTCAGAAGCCCACCGGGACGCGAGTGGGGAAAATTATGGGTAGTTGTCATCGTCGTCCTCCTGGTCGTCGTCCTCGTCGTGGTGTTGGTCCTCGGGTTGGGGGGCGGATTCGGAGCGGCCGAAGCCGAGTTCGCGGATGGCGTCGCTGGTGCGGTCGAAGAGTCCGACGAT
>VXNE01000257.1 GCA_009840715.1 Gammaproteobacteria bacterium | reverse complement strand
GGGCAATCACCCACGATCCTCTGGCAACCCGGAGTCGGCGACAGCAGGTAGCTGGCCCCGCAACCTGCAGTTGGTAGCGGGAGGACGTTGCAATGCCTATGGCGAGGAGATGTGGTGACATGCTGCCGGCAGTGAGGGCTTCTCCTCGACTATCTTCGGACACCGACTGCGTATTCCGATGATGTCGTCCAGTGATTCCGACAAGCCGTCCACCGTCCCGGACGCGATGGCGATCCATGTGCGGCCCGAATACGCCGCGGAGCACTCGGACCCCGCGGCCTGGCGCTACGTATTCGTCTACCACATCACGATCGAGAACGTGGGGACCGAGACGGCACAGCTCTTCTGGCGCCACTGGCTGATCCACGACCCGGTGGCGGGCGACCAGGAGGTCGAAGGGGCGGGCGTCGTTGGCCAGTCCCCGGTGCTCCGTCCAGGCGATTCGCACCGCTACAACAGTTTCTGCGTCCTGCGGGGGCCGACGGGCCACATGGAAGGGTTCTACCATTTCCGGCGGCAGGACGGATCCGTCTTCCGCGCCTCCATCCCGCGCTTCCACTTCAACGCCCCGCCGGAAGCCGTGGGAATGCTGTTCAACTAGTGGCGCTCCACCAGGTCCTCTGGGCCCGGAACGCGGATCTCGCGCAGGCCTGTCTCGACTCCAGCTTCGTGCGCGGCCTGGCCGACGGATCGCTCGCCACGGATTCCTTCCGCCGCTACGTGGCGCAGGACGCCTTCTTTCTGAGCGCATTCTTCAGCGCCTACGCGCTGGCCGCCGCCCGCACCGCCGACCGGATCGAGGTCGCGCGTCGGCTGCACGCCCTGATGCAGGGGGTCCTCGAGGAACTCGAACTTCACCGCGCCTACGCCGAACGCCTCGATATCGACCTCGAGGCCGTCACGCCCAACGCGGCCGCGAAGGGATACACCGATTTCCTCGCCCGCACGGCCTGGAACGCGAAGGCCGGCGAGATCCTGGCCGCCATGACGCCCTGCATGCGGCTCTACGCCTGGCTCGGGCGGCGTCTTTCGGCCGGGGATCACGCGGGAAACCCCTATCGCGACTGGATCGAAACGTACGCCTCTCCGGATTTCGAGGGCCTCGCCGCCGAACTCGAGCGGCTGCTCGACGATCTCGCCGCCGACATGCCGGAACGCGCGGCCGAGGTGTATGCCGAGGCGATGCGCCACGAACTCGCCTTCTTCGAGACCTTCACGGAGTAGCCGGGAAGCGAGGGTCGGGCCGCCGGCTTCGGGAGGGCTGGACCAGAAGGCGGTGCGACCATTTCGGACGCCATTGGTACCCTGTCGCCCGTACTCTCCGCGCCCGGCCAGCCTCCTGACGGGCGCATCCAGCGTGTTCCCCTCAGCGCTCGGTAGTGGAATTTGAGTCCGTGCATGGACGAAGGTACGCGTCATCCCCGCCAAGAAAAGCAAGGGCCTGCGAAGAGGCCCCGCGCCCTGCGATCGAAACCGCAGGGGGTGTAGCGAGGAATCTGGGCGCACCGACGGCGGAGAGATTCGGGCGAACCGGGCCTGGCGCGTGCAGTTCAACCATGCTCTCGGCCCCTGCAAGGGCGGCCTCCGGTTTCACCCGACCGTGACGGAGAGCGTACTCAAGTTCCTCGGCTTCGAGCAGATCCTCAAGAACAGCCTCGAGGGTCTGCCGATGGGGGGAGCCAAGGGCGGCTCGAACTTCAATCCGAAGGACAAGAGCGAGCGCGAGGTGATCTCAGCACGGCACACCTCGCGTCTGCCCGGGGATGCTCCCGGCTCCAGGCAGCGGTCCCGGGCCGGCATCGCACACCCGCCGGTACGTTCACCTTCATGCACGCCGCGACAACATCCGGTCCAGTTCCGGCCGGACTCTCGGGCGTGATGCACCGGTACCGACGAGCCGGTGGTCGCCTCGGACGGGCCCGATCCGGTATATGGTCCCGGGAGGTGGACGGCGGATGATCCTCGGGCATGGATGGCAAGGCGGGAGACCCGCAACCTCGGGAAACGGGAGCCACCGACTGACGGTCAGGAGGATCGCAGCCGCGCCGCGGGCAGGATCGTCGTCGGGCTCATGGTCGCCGCGCTGGTCGCCGCCGGTGGATATTCGCTCTCCTACGGTGGGACTGTCGTCCTCGCCAACGCCGGCGACGTGGCAGCGATCCGTATCGAGCCGGGCGAGGTCCTCTGGAGGCGCGAGGTCGGGATCCTCCACCCAGGGCGTGGCATACCTCCCCGGCCACCCGACGGATCGAGCTTCAGCGCAGCCGAACTGATGCGGTCGTTCCGGCCGGAGTGAGTTGACGCCTTTCGAAGTTGCTGCAGGATGCTTCCCGCGGGGTCCTGTGAGAGGCGATGGAGGTGTTGCGGGCGGAGGTTGGTCCGCCTCCGGCACTTCGCTCGAACCGTCCGGAAACCGCCCCGATCCACGATGTGGAGAGAGCTGGAACCGCGCTGCTCCGTGCAGGGGGCAGGGAGACTTCGACGACCGAGGATACCCGGCGCCGGGAGCTGCCCCACGCCCCTGGGGTGCGCAGGCCGGCCCGCGCAG
>VXNE01000225.1 GCA_009840715.1 Gammaproteobacteria bacterium | reverse complement strand
GCGCACCAGCGAGGTGCTGAACCTCGACCGGAACGACGTCGACCTCGCCAACGGTGTTCTGACCGTTCGCGAAAGCAAGTTCGGCAAGTCGCGTCACATCCCGCTGCACGAGTCCACGAGCCTGGCACTGGTGCGCTTCGCGGCGCGGCGGGACCGGCTCTGCCCCGCGCCCCGCGATCCGGCGTTCTTCCTGAACGAAAGCGGCACGCGGATCACGGAGTCGACGCTGCGCTGGACGTTCGTCCGGCTGTCCCGGCGGACCGGCCTCAGGGAACCGGCGAAATCCAGCGGATACGGCCCCCGCCTCCTTGACATGCGCCACTCGTTCGCCGTCGGCACGCTGGTTCGGTGGTACCGGGACGGCGTCGACGTCGAGCGTCACATACCGCGCTTGGCGACCTGGCTCGGCCATGCCCACGTGAGCGACACCTACTGGTATCTCTCCGCCACCCCGGAACTGATGCAGGCCGCCGCCCGGCGGCTCGACCGCATCGCGCCGAGGCTGCGGCCATGAAGGCTCCAGGCGACTTCCCGCGGCTTCTGGCCATGTTCTTCAGCAAGCACCTGATGCAGCAGCGCGAGGCAAGCCCGCATACCATCGCCAGCTACCGGGACACCTTCCGGCTGCTGGTGCACCACGCCCAGCGGGAGTTGAAGAAACCGCCTTCGGAACTCGCGCTCGAAGACTTCGACTCCGCCTTCATCGGCGGCTTCCTCACCCATCTCGAGAACGAGCGGGGCAACCGGGCGCGTTCCCGCAATACCCGACTGGCCGCGATCCGGTCCTTCTTCCGCCACGTCGCCTTGCACGAGCCGCAACACGCGGCCCTCGCCCAACGCGTCCTGGCGATGCCGAGCAAACGCCACCTCCGCTCGCCCATCGCCTGGCTCGACCGGGACGAAGTCGAGGCCCTAATCCGCGCCCCGGACCCGGAGACCCGGTTCGGCCGTCGCGACCGGACCCTGCTCACGGTGGCAGTGCAGACCGGGCTGCGGGCTTCCGAACTGATCGGGCTACGTTGCCGCGACGTGCAGCTCGGCGCCGGCGCGCATCTGCGCTGTCGCGGCAAGGGACGCAAGGAACGCCATACGCCGCTGCGCAGGGATGCCGCGGCGATGCTCAAGGCGTGGCTGAAGGAACGCGGCGGCGAACCGGACGACCCCGTGTTCCCGAATCAACGCGGTCGGGCACTGAGTCATGACAGTCTCAGCTACCTGCTGGCCAAGCATGTGGCCCAGGCGCGGATCGAATGCCCCTCCCTTGGGAAGAAGCGCGTCACCCCCCATTGCCTGCGCCACACGGCGGCGATGGACCTTCTCGCCAACGGCGTGGACCGCGCGGTGATCGCACTATGGCTCGGCCACGAGTCCGTCGACACCACCTTCGTCTATCTGCATGCCGACCTCGAACTCAAGGAGCGCGCGATGGCGAAGACCTCGCCGTCGGACATCCGGCCGGCACGCTACCGGCCCGACGACGACCTCTTGGCCTTCCTGAACAGTCTCTGATTATTACGGAAACGATGGATCGAAAAGCCCGTGATCCGCCGCCTCGCGGCGCGAATCCAGAATAATCCGGCTTCCGGAATAATGCCTCTTATTCCGAATTCGGAATAAGCGGCACGGCTATGCGCAGAGGCGCTACGAGGCGCTCGCGGGCTGGAAGCCGCCCGCAGCGGGCGGGCCGCCGATGCGGAGCCTGACCGGAGCGCGCAAGCGCATCGACCGGGAGGCCCGGGCGACGATTTCAAGGGAGATGGGCCATTCCAGGATTGCTATCGTGGAGGTCTACTGTGGTGCGTGAGTATCGTCCTGCGGGCGCCGAGGTGGCGCTGCTGATCGACTTTCCATGGCTTGTGCGGGGCGTCGAGAGCGGCGTGGACTGCGAGGGGCTGTTCCGGTTCGCCGGGGAGCGCGGCAAGGTCGTCGCCGCCAACGCCTACGCGGACTGGGACGCGGACGACTTGAGCGGCCACCGGGCGGCGCTGCGCGGTCTGGGCGTCGAGGCGGTGCAGGTGCCGGGACGGTCGGACCCGAAGCGCGAGGTGTGCATGAGGATGGCCATCGACGCGGTGGACCTGATGTGGACGGCGCCGCAGGTGGGCGTGTACGTGGTCGTGGCGGCGGACGGCCGGCTGTTTCCCGCGTTGAACGCGTTGCGGCGTGGCGGAAGGAAGGTCGTCGGCATGTGGCCGGCTGGGCGCTGGTCCTAGTTGGGGGCACGCGACGAAGCGGCGCGGAGGCGCAAGGCCCGGAGTTCCCTGCGCCTCCGTCGCGAAGGAAGCGGTCAGTGACGCCTATATCTCCAACCGTTGTCGACCAGCGGCTTCGCCCACTCGCGATCTTCCCGCGGCTCCGGATCCGGCAGGGGCGACCAATAGGCTGCCGATGGTTGCCGCGGCGCGCGGGCGTTCCAGGGGGAGATCCCGCAGTCGAGGTTCGAAGGCTCGTGCGCCCTGTCGGGCCTGGCCGCGAACTCGTCGACCGCCGCCGCGTCGATGGCGTCCTGGCGCTTCTGCGCGCGCTCGATGTCGCGGTCCTCGCGGCACCGCGCG
>VXNE01000664.1 GCA_009840715.1 Gammaproteobacteria bacterium | reverse complement strand
GGCGACATCGTGCTCCGCTATCGACGCCTCATCTCGCAGTTCGGGCCGACGCCGTACGAGGTGCTGGACCGCTACCTCGACGTCTATGGCGCCGACAGCCTGTTCCCGGTGGTGGAGACGGAGCTGGGACGACTGGCCGCTGTCGCATCCGAAGAGATCGTCTTCCCGGAGATCGCCCGCGCGCTGGCGCTGGGCGGCGCCGAGGTGCTATGCCACTCCTCGTCGGAGGTCGCGAGTCCCGCGCTGACGCCGAAGAACCTTGCGAAGCGCGCTCGGGCCTACGAGAACCACGTCTACTTGGTGTCTGCCAACACGGCGGGGATCGTTGGCATCGACCTGCCTGCCGAGTCTGTGGACCGCTCGTCTCAGATCGTCAACTACGAAGGGCGGGTGCTGGTTGAGGCCGCAGGGGGAGAGTCCATGGCCGCCCACACGGACATCAATGTGGACGCCTTGCGTGCTTATCGGAGCCGTCCCGGCATGTTCAACGTGTTCTCGCGCCAGCGCCTCGCGCTGTTCGGGGACGTGTATGCCAACACCGAGGTGTGTCCTCCCAACGGACTGCTCGATGGTCAGGGCCGTGTCGTTCCACCGCTCCGAGGCCACTTCCTGTCCCAGCAGCGTGAGACGATCGGGAAGCTGGTGGAACGCGGAGTCCTGGTCTAGCGATCCACTGCGGGCGCATCCGAGATCTCGATGATGACCGGAGCCCCTGGTGCCCACTTCTCCCCCGGGAGATCGTCGATCGGGCCCCTGTACTCGAGGTCCACCCGCGCGGATTTGATGTGCGGCACGACGCTCGTTGGCCCGAGTACCAGATGGAGACGTGTAGCTGGCGGACTCGCAATCGGCGTGCCGGAATTGAATCCCGGTCGGCCCCCGGGGTGATGGACCCTGTACAGGTCGACGAATCCGCCGGCACACAGTGAGGTCAGGGCGTCCCGTTCCTCTGGCGAACGGTTGAGAGTATCCGGCTCGCTCTCGCCATCGAGTACGACATTGAAGTCCCCGCACAGAAACATGGGTTTCGGTGTGGCCGGTTGCTCGGCGATGCACCTTTTGAGGCTCCGGAGCCAGCTGACCTTGGCTCGAGTCGAGCGTCGGACCTGGTCGATGGTGCCGCGCCCACAAGGGGCGTAGGGAGCATAGACGGACGATACCTGTACCGGCCCCGCTTCCACCGAGAGTAGCCGCCCGTCCGCCGCCCGTCCGGCCAAACCACGCTGCCGAACTTCGAGTTGCGCGCCGCCTCGCAGAAAGCCCTGCCGGACCAGAACGGCGACGCTGCACAGTTCCTGGTCGGCAAGGAGTTCCGCAACGCGGTAGCCGACCCCCTCGATTACCTCCGTGGGGAAGGTCCGCCGGCGCTTGCGGGAGACCCGGATCTTCTGCAATGCGACGACATCCGGCTGCCGCTCGTGCAACCAGTGCAGGAGATACTGGAGCCTACTATTCACGCTGTTCACGGACCAGGTTGCGATCTTCATCGGGCGTTCTCGGTGACGATTGAAGCGCGTTTCTCAGGCGGTCAGTTCAAGCGTTCTCGCCTGGTGCACGCCAAGTTGATCCAGAGCAACAGCGGCTTGTCGATCCGCGCACCGCCGACCGTGACCACGACCCGGGTGGAGAAGACCGTGCACAACCGGGAGCGACGTGTTCGCCGCGACCATGGCCTGCACTGTGGCCCGCAGGATCGGGGCGCTGCCCGCGGACTCCTGGCGGATGAACGCGAGGACGACGGAATCGCGCCGGCTTGTCCATGGGCGCGGGTACACTCGTGCGCAACCAACGTGGCGACTGCCTGACCCCTTACCGCCTGTAGTCCTCCATGCTGAGGTTCATGCGGTAATGGAAGTGCCCGGTGTGGTACTGGCAGTGCAGGAGGTCGACGAGGTCTCCTTCGGTGTCGAAGGAGTACCGCACGAGCGTCAGCACGGGATCGCCGGGTACGAGCCTCAGCTGCTCGGCGACCGGCGCGGCTGCGGCCGCGGCGCTCAGGTGCTGTTCGATGCGGGCAATCTGGTGGCCGTTCTCGGCCATGATGTCGAACCGTAGCCGGTGCTCGATGGCGTCGGCGTCGAACCCGTGCTCGATCCCGCGCGTCCAGCTCTCGTAGTAGGCGAAAGGCGTATGGTCTTCGCGGTACCGGACCCGGACCACGTAGTGCACCGGCTCGTCCGCGGGAATGCCGAGCTCCTCGACCAGATTCGCGGGCGGCGGGCGGCGGTCGATGTGCAGTACCCGCACCACCGTACTGCGCGACATCTGCGCGAGCTTCTCAAGCATCCCCACCAGCGGCGCCTCGACATCCGAGGCGGGCGCCTGGAACACGACGTGGCTGCCCCGGCCGCGCTTGCGCTGGATGAGTTCGCTGGCGACCAGCAGGTCCATGGCACGCTTGGCGGTGACCCTCGAGACGCCGAAGCCCTCCGCGAGTTGGGCCTCGGTCGGGAGCTTCGCGCCGAAACCAGGCTCGCCCCCGAGGATGCGCTGTTTCAGGAGCTGATAGAGCTGGTGGTACAGGGGAACCGGACTGTCCGCACGCAGCGAGTCCAGTTCCAT
>VXNE01000180.1 GCA_009840715.1 Gammaproteobacteria bacterium | reverse complement strand
GTCGTAGGCCATGCTCTCGGCGAAGCGGAACCCGCCGTAGGTGCTCGCGTTGGGCGAGAGCTCGAGCGGCGCGCCCGGCATGAATGCCGGGTCAGCCCGGTCGGGGATCTGCACCCCGGCGGCGGGAAGCGCGGCGCAGCCGGCCAGGAGGGCGGCAGCTGGCGTCCATCGCAGGGCGATCCATCTTCTGCGAGCGTGCGGCATGCGGGCTTCTCCGCTGCAAGATCGGGGTAAGGGGCGCTAGGGCGCCGGGGCCGAGCACGGGCACGTTGGCGATGCGAAGCGGGGCGCGAAAGCGTTCTTCCGCCCTGTGCCTGACCTTGTCCGCGCAACCGCGAAGCGGCGGGCCGGCGTCCCCTCCCAGCTCGGGTGGCCCTGCTTCATCTTTGCTGGACGGACAACATAGTTGTAGCGGCCGAGCTGTGTGAAGCGACCGGGGTCGGAGAGCCGACCCGGTCAGGTGCCCGGCCCCGTCCCACCTGTTCGAGCATGGTGTTGGCGCACCCGGTTGCGCTGGACAGTCGCGTGTCGAGGAGTTGACTCCGCGAAGATCCCACATCGCTTCCCCTGCACTCCCGGCCCGGCCTACACCGGGTACCCGAGGCGCCCACGCCGGAAGCCAGGGGCATGAACATCGTCCGCGCGGACACATAGACCTTTCGCCGCCCGAAGACCGCCCGGGACGGCGGGGGTTCGGCGCAGTATATCGGCGCGCAACAGGTGTTACGGCGGCGGGCAGAACCCGTTGCAGGAAGGTCAATCAATCCGCACTATCATCGTGTCAGGTCGTTATCACTGGGTCCTGACTGGCGATGGTTTCCGGATAAGGAACTGCGCTCCAGGACGGAGGGTGCCGCATATGGTCGTATGGCTCTCAAGATTCCCGCATATGTTGGCTTCGGTGGTGTTGGTGGCTGCTCTCTCTGCAGGTCCCGCGTCGGGCCAGTCCACCGGCACCATCAACGGCACTGTGGTCGATGCGGCCGACGGCCAGCCCATAACGGCCGCCCAAGTCTTCATCGAGGCGCTGGGCCTCGGGGTCGTCACGGACGCCGACGGGCGGTACTCGATTCCGGATGTGCCCGCCGGCTCGCATGAACTCTCTGCCCAGATTGTCGGCTACCTAACAGCGACTGAGAGTGTCACCGTAGCCGCCGGACAGGTAACGACCGCCGACCTGTTGCTGAGCTTCACCGCCCTCGAGCTCGACGAGCTGGTCGTGACCGGGACCAGCGCGGAGGCATCGGCCGCGGAGCTGCCCTATTCGGTCGAGGTCGTGGCCCGGAGGGAGCTTGAACAGCAGGGCTCTCCGCTGGTCGTGGAGTTCGTCAAGGCGTTGAGCTTGAGCCACGGCGTGGTCGGTGAACGGCAGAGCTGGTACAACGCGAACGAGGTAGCCGCGGTTCCGGAGACTGTGGCCAACGTGAACCTACGCGGCCTCGGCGCCTCGCGAACCCTCGTGCTGCTCAACGGCCGGCGCCAGGTCTACCTTCCCGCACGCCTGATCGGCGGGCGCTATGTCGACGTCAACGCCTTCCCGTCGATCGCCGTCGACCGCATCGAGATCCTGAAGGAGGGCGCGTCGGCCATCTACGGATCGGATGCCGTGGCGGGAGTCGCTAACTTCCTCACCCGCGGTGACTTCGAGGGGTTGGAGATGACCGGCTCCCATGAGTACTTCGCGGGCGGTGGTGACACGAACGTCGGCGGTATCTGGGGGCGGCGCTTGGGAAGCAGCACGAACTTGGTCGTATCCGCCGAATACCTGACCCGCGAGCGGCTGACTCCGGAGGAGCGGGACTGGGCGCTGCATCCCTACATTCCAGGTGCCGGCGCCTGGTCATGGACGGGCAATCCGGGGGCGTTTCTCATGCCATCCGCGATGGGTAGCGAGAGCTCGGCGGACCTCGTCTCCATGCTGGCGGACGCCCACTTCTCGGACGACGGCATCTTCATCGACCCGCGCTGCCAGGAGTTCGGCGGCCACCTCGAGAGCTTCACCTGCAGGTTCCGCTACCAGCCTTGGGACAACTTGCTGGAGCAGTCCAACCATTTACGCGCCTTCGCCGAACTCAACGGCGAGCTGGGTGACGACTCCCGCTACCATATCGAAGGCCTGTGGGCCGAGGCAGGAACACCGGCCTGGGTGACGACGCCGTCCTTCCCGCCCATCAAGCCGTACGACGGTCTACAGGTCGTGCCCGCGAACAACCCGGGCCGGCAGGCCTTCTGCCAGCAGCACGCCTCGAGTGTGGGCTTCACCTCCGGCGCCCACTGCCTGGAAGACGACTGGTACTTCTGTGGACGAGTAGTGGGACACTCCGGGCCCGGTCGGACCCTGGAGCGGAATTCCCGGACCCAGCGGCTCTCGGGCTCGTGGGACGGGGGCATCGACCTCCTCGAGGGGCACTCCAACCGGTTGAATCTCGCTCTCAGCTATTCGCGTTCGTCGGGCAACGTGAACCAGCCGGCCGAGTATGCCTACCGGAAGTATCTCGCCTTCCGGGGCTACGGAGGTCCCGGCTGCGGCGTGGACGTGGTGGCGGACCCCAACTCGCCTTCGGGC
>VXNE01000294.1 GCA_009840715.1 Gammaproteobacteria bacterium | reverse complement strand
GGCGAGCACGCGGCCCCCGCGGCCAAGCTCGGCCGTGTTGGGTTCATTCATGTCGTCCGGGCCCAGGATGGGGTCCGGGTCCGACGGCACCGTGCCGAAGGCGGGAAAGAGGCGCCGGCCGGCCTGCGTCTCCCGACGCCGCTTGGGAGTATCGAGGATGCGGCCGCGATGCGTCACGCCCTCGCCGTCGAACGTGAACGCCTGGACCATCCCGTCGCCGTCGAACCAGTGGCCGTAGCGGTGGCCAAAACGTTCGTGTTCGGCCGGCCCGTTGCGCCAGAGGGTGCCGGTCAGTTCGGCGGGCAGGCGGCCCGCCACCGTCCGGAGGGGCGCCGCGACCTCGGGGGCGTGCGGATTGGCGAAGGCGAGCAGCCGCGGGTCACAGGCCAGGCCCTCGGCGAATTCCTCCGCGGTGCCCGCCTGCAGCCTCGCGGGCAGCACCAGAGGCGTGCTCGCCAGGAACCGGATCGCGTCCCGGCGGGAGAGTGCGAAACCGTTCATCGCGCCGACTCCGGACAGGCGAGGTTCAGGACCAGTCGTCTCGTGCCTGCGTCCGCGTCCAGGGAGAACGCCGCGTCGTCGAACGATGGCGGCCCCATGAACCCGCGGGCGTCGTTGGAGAAGCCGTAGCACTCCGTGGGCATGCCGACCAAGTTCGCGTTCAGCTCCCCGTCGCCGTTCGCGTCGTGGAACGCGGCCACGGCGTACGCGCCGGCCGGGAGGTCACGAAAAACGACGACCACGGCGTCCGTCGCCGCGGGAGCCGCCGCGTTCGCGACGACGCTAGCGTCGCTCGGGAAGTCGGCCCCGGGGGCCTCGCCATGGAGCGCCACGAGTGCGTGACCCTCCGCGGAGTGGATGCCCCGAAGCTCCACTTCGAGGTCGGCGCCGTAACTTGCGGCGGTGCACAGGGCGGCTCCCAAGGGCAGGATCCAGGCTAGCGGGCGAGGGAACATGGCGTCTCCGGTCGGGTGGTGCGCTACGATGGCCCCGGATTGTTGGCCTGGGGGCCGGGTGGGGTCACGGCCCGTTTCGTCAACGCCCGGTTTTTTTCGCGACCGTGCAGGAAACGCATTCCACGAATCGTGAACTACCCGCCGTCCTGTCCCCCGCGGGCCAGGGCGTGGTGCTCGCCTGCCTGCTCGCCCTGTTCGCCTTCACGGGACCCTTCGGCACCTACGACACGCTTGGACCCCTCGGGCGGGTCGGCTATTGGTCCGTGGCGCTCGGCGTGAACTGGCTGGTATGCGCGAGCGTCAACATGCTCACCCTGCGGGCGATGGCGCGAACTCCCTGGCGGCGCCGCGCGCTCGCCGTCGCGGGTGCGAACGCGCTCGCCGCGGTGCCCGGCACGGCGGTGGTGTTCACGGCGGAGACGCTGTTCCGGCCCGGTTACGTGGATTCACAGTTGCTGCCGACCGTCTACGTGTCAGTGGTCGTGGTGATGCTGGCGATCAGCAGCCTGGTCCTGGTCGTGAGCAGGGCGCGGGAGCCCGCGTCGGCGCCGGAGGACCACGAGCTCGGAGCGGGCGCGCAGCGTTTCCTCGACCGCCTGCCGAAGCATGTGGGCCGCGATATCGTGTGCCTCAGCATGGCGGACCACTACGTCGAGGTGTTCACTACCGAGGGGTCGACCCTGGTCCTGATGCGCTTCTCCGACGCGCTGTCGGAACTCGACGCGGCCGACGGGCTGCGGGTCCACCGCTCGCACTGGGTGTCCCGCGGACACGTGACCGGCGCCACGCGCCGCAACGGGCGGACGCTGCTCAGGCTGACGGGCGGCCGCGAGGTGCCGGTCAGTCGGGCGTACCTGGCGGACGTCAGGACGGCGGGCCTCGCCTGAGCGGCGGGACGTTGCGTGCGTGGTGGGGCCCCGCTACGCGTCCGGCAGGAGATGCTGCGTCTCGTTGAGGCTTGCTACGAAGCTGGCGTTGGCCGACCTGCACAGGAACCGGCTGACGCTGCCATGCGCCACGTTGATGAACGGCCTCGACGGCAGGCCAAGGACCGAGCATGCCCAGGCGTTGACCACGGAGGCGTGGCAGAACACGGCCACGCACTCGTCGGGGTGGTCGGCGATGATGGATTCCACCGTGTCGACGACGCGGATGCGGAACAGCTCGAGGTCCGCCTGGTTGCCGAAGTTCGCCAACGCGGCCTTTGCGGCGGCGTAGTTCTCGGCCTTGAAGTGCTTGAGCGCCGCGTGGTCGATCGCGTCGGGGTGGTACTCGACGACGCCGTCGCACACGATCGGGCGCAACGCCAGGGCGCGGGCGAGAGGAGCCGCCGTCTCGACGGCGCGACGCAGCGGGCTGGTGTAGATCGCATCGACGGCTGCGCGGGCGAGAAAGTCGGCGACCTGCCGGGCTTCGCGCGTCCCCGTCTCGGAGAGCGCCGGGTCGCCGTCGCCGCGCTCGTCCGGTTGCTGAGACCCGTGGCGGACCAGTATCAACTCCACGACCCGTACACTCCTCCTGTCAAGTTCCTCGCTGTCGCCACGTCCGCCAGCCGCACCCGCGCCGCGCGGTCCAGGTGCGCACCTGTCACGACTCGTGTGGCGATCGCAGCGACCG
>VXNE01000670.1 GCA_009840715.1 Gammaproteobacteria bacterium | reverse complement strand
GGCCTCGGCCAGACCGGGGTCGATTTCGAGGAACTCGCGGCTGGGTGCGCGGGCGAAGAAGATCGCCGCCAGGATCACCGCGACGATGATGGCCAGTTGCAGAACGCCCCGCCAGCGGGACTGCTGTCCAGGGTCGCGGCCCTGCGCCTCAGATTCTGACATCCGTGCTTCCCCCTCTCCGATTGGACGCACTCGATTTCGAAGGATCCCGGCGACCGACGGCTGGCGATCCGCGAGCAAGTATAGTCAACGCGGTCGCCATGTCACCGTCAAGGGGCGGCCGGCGGCCCGACGGTTCTAGTGTCGCTCGCGTCCGGCGCCAACGCCACGGGCAGCCTCTCTTCGGGCGTGCTGCGACGCCGGTTCGAGCAGGTACCGGTACACCTGCATGGCGAGCTGCCGGTCGCTTTCTTCGAGCAGGCCCAGCGCCGACGCCGACAGCGCCGCAGTGGTACAGGCCGCTTCCGCCACGACCGAGGCCGAGGCCACGGCGCCGGAAGGAAGCTGCGACGCGACGGGCTCGCCGGGCCCGAGCATGCGTACGCGGGCGCCGGTCCTGTCACGGACCGCGGCCGAGCCGCCGGTCACCAGTTGCAGGACGTCGACGGGTTCGCCGGCGGCCAGCAGCGTTTCGCCCGCGGCGTACTCGCGGCGCTCGAACCACCCGTCCAGCCGGTCGAGCTGCTCCTCGAACAGCACCTGGCGATCCAGGTGCCGCTCCAGCTCGGCGCCGGCGGCCGCAAGCAGGGCCGATCGCGATTCCCGCGGGTCCTCCTCCGTCCCATGCGCCTCGATCACGCGATCCTCGCAATGCTCGAGCGCCCGGTCGGAGTCCGCGGCAAACAGGAGTTGCCCGAACACCGGCGGCGGCAGGTTGCCCCGCAGTTCGTCGGCGAGGCCGTCGGGCGCGGCGGCGATGACCACCTCGGTGCCCGCGCCCCGCGCTGCCAGGATGAACCGGCACATGGCGTTGACGCTCGAGAAGTCGAAGCCGGTCACCGCGGTGAAGTCAATCAGTACGCACAGCGGCGGGGGGTCGTCGTCGAGCGATGCCTTCAGCCCGTCGGCGAGGGGCTGGCCGCCGCCGAAGAACAGGTAGCCCTTGAGACGGTAGCCCCGCACCCGGGACCCGGCGGCGCGCACGATGACCCGGTCCGGCACCGGGCGGGCCTTGTTGCTGCGTACCTCGCGCGCCGTGAAGGTCGAGTCTATGGCCCCTGCCCGGCTCATGCGCACGACGAAGGCGATGACGACGATGCCCATGCCGAGCGCCACCCCCTCGAAGAACCCGAAGAACAGGATCGTCAGGAACATCGCGACGATGACCGCGTAGTCGACCGGGGGCACCCGCTTGCGGACCTTGAGCAGCCACTGGTCGAGCAGCGCGATGCCCGTGAACAGCAGCACGCCGCCCATCAGCGGCACCGGCACGAGCCGGAACACGGCGTCGCCGAACAGCAGCGGCGAGGCCATCACCAGCCCCGCGATGACCCCGGTGCTGCGCAGGTCGACCCGGAACATCAGGCTGCGCAACGACGTGGGGACCACCGGGCAGCTCGGCGGTCCGCCGCCGAGACCCGCGAGGGCGCCGCCGAGACCGATGGCCCGGAACTCCCGGTTCCAGTCCAGTTCCCGGTTGGACGCCACTTCCAGGCCACCGGTGTAGATCACCACGCAGAGCAGGGTCACCAGCACCAGCGTGAGGATGTTGGGGACCTGTGCGGCGACGGCGGTCCAGTCCACGCGGGCCGCATCCTCGAGGGTGACCGGAGGCCAGAGCTGCGCGTCCGACAGGCCCGCGAACAGGAAGCCCGCCGCCCCCGCTTCGGCGCCGCTGGTGCCCGCTGCGATCAGGCCGAGGTGACAGAGGGCGGCGACCACGAGGAAGCTGACCGGCATCAGCAGGAAGCTGTTCCAGCGCTGGGTGGCGAAATACAGGCCCAGGCCGTACGCGAGGCCGCCGCCCCAGTTCGCCGCCACCAGCGGCTCGAAAAGCTCCGCCAACGCCTCGGCCTCCGGCCGGACGCCCATGAGCGACAGCGCCAGCCAGCAGGCGATGCCGCCGGTGCCCGCCACGAAGCCGGAGGACACCGGGTAGGGGATGAACCGGACCAGGTTGGCCAGCCGGAATTGCGCAATGAGCAGGGCACAGGCCCCGGTCGCCAGCGAGCAGACGACGATGATTGCGACCATGGTGGGAAAGAGGGCCTCCCCCGTGGCCGTCAGGGAGGCGCCGATCACCCCGAGCATCAGCATGGTGGGTACGGCCGGCGCCGACACCGCGCCAAGGAACCCGCTCATGAGGGCGATCACGATGCACCCGGCCAGTATGCCGAACAGCAGCAGGCCGATGCCCTGGGAGAGGTACGGCGCGAGGTCCCCCGAGAAGACCAGCGTCGCGAGCGCGATCTCGCCGATGAGCAGGCTCACGCCGGAGACGAGCCCGACCGTCACGACCGTGACCGCCTTCCTGGCCCCGGCCGCCGCCCGCCAGCCCGCCGCCGGCCCCCACGGGCCCGCCACAGAGGAACACACCCCAAGAACAAGGCACCCAACCACCGCGGCTTACCGCCACCCC
>VXNE01000333.1 GCA_009840715.1 Gammaproteobacteria bacterium | reverse complement strand
GGGTCGGGCCGAGTATCGGATTGGTGACCGTTGTGGCCCGGGCTTCGGTATTCATGGCGGCTCCTCGCGAGGTCTCAGCGCAGTTGCGGATAGATGGGGGAACGGAACGGCGCGCCGTCGGTCTGGTCCACCATCCAGGGCAGGTCCACGCCGTGCAGCGGATCATACGTGGCGTCGTCTCCGAAGAACCGCAGCACGAGGGTGTGCCGGTCCGGGGTGACGGCGTCCACCGGCGCACCGCCGTGCAACGCGCCGGGATGCACGAAGATGACGTCGCCCGGCTCCGAGTTCCAGGACACCATCTCCCAGGACGCCGGGTCGCGCGCGAGGTCCGCCTCGACATCCGGGAGCCGGGGCAGGTCCGAGTCGGGATAGAGCGGCGCCGGCAGGTTGTCGTGCACGATGCCGTTGTACCGCGTGCCGCGGTGCGAGCCGCGCACCACCGAGATGGCGTTGCGCGCCGGCAGCGATTCGAAGGAGATCCACACGTTCGCCCAGTGACCGCCCCGCAGGGGGATGTACGAACTGTCCTGGTGCCACGGCGTGTTGGTCACCTTGCCGCCCTCCTTGGCGAAGAGCTCCTCGGCGAGGTACCAGACGTGCTCGGAACCCCACAGCTCGGCCAGGTACTCGGCGAACGGCAACGCGTGCACCAGGGCGTCCAGGCCGGCGTTCCATAGCGCGGGGTTCCGGACGTCGCAGTGGTGGGCGCGCGGCGTTCCCGGGTACAGGATGAGCGCGTGCGGACCCGGGTTGGCGATGGCCCAGTCGTAGCATGTCCTGGCCTGCGCTACCTGTGCCGGGCTCAGCAGTCCCTGCGCCTTGACGGCGCCGTCGCGGGCGTAACGCCGCTTCTGGTCTTCGGTGGGACCCAGGTTGGCCAAGCGTTCCGTACCCGCATCCGTTGCGACAGGGGTCGCAGTGTACCTGCCGGGTGCCTGGAGTCAGGTATATTCGGACGACGTACCCGGAGGACACGCCATGAGCGAAGCGGCCCAGACCACTGACGACCAGTCGTTCACGGAGACGGCAAGGCGTTTTCTGGAGGGATCGCCCGAGGAACTCAGGCCGCTGCTCGAAAGCGTCGAGAAGAGCAGGGGCCTTCTCGGGCCCGACGACATAGCCGACCATCTGCAGGCGCGTGTCGACGAACTCGGACTTGCCGACGCCCTCGCGCACTTCCGCGCGCACGGCTACGCCGCCATTGAGGACGTGGCGCCGCCGGAGGAGATGGACGCACTGCGCGAAGCGATCCACGGGCTCTCCGACCCGGTCCCCGGGGCGGACAGCCGCGTGGCGCCGTTCCTGCTCGGCCGGCATCCCGCCATCGACCGCATCGCCACGAATCCGAAGATCCTCGCGTTCGCCGAGGTGAGCGTGGGCAACGGGCTGCGCGCCAGCCAGATCATCGGGTCGGTCATGTACAGGAGCGACGCCGAGAGCGCCGGCGTACACGCGGACCAAGGCTGGTTGCCGGCGCCGTTCCCCGAGCACAACTGCGTCATCACGTTCTGCATTCCCTGTGAGGGCATGACGGCCGAGGAAGGCGCCACGCGCGTCGTGCCCGGTTCCCACGCGGAGCGCCGGCACCCCACGCCGACGGAGACCCGCTCGGAAACGGTCCCCATCGAGGTAAAAAAGGGCGGTGTGGCAGTCTGGAACGGGTCGGTCTGGCACGGCGCGGGCGTGCGGCGCGTCGAGGGTACGCGCACCGTGCTTCACGCCACCTACCAGCGGCTGTACACCCAGCCCATCGACGACTACACCTACCTGCTGAAGGACGAGGAGTACATGGCGTCCGCTCCGGAAGCGATGCCCGGTCTCCTCGGCGAACGGCTGTTCTTCGGCACGGCGAAACCCGGCAGCATGGTCGACCTGCGCAAGTTCGGCGAGGCGAGCATCCGCTCGAAACTGTAACCCGCCATGCAGGATCCCACGGAATTCGAAGTCGACGGCCACGTCGCCCGCATCACCCTGAACCGGCCCGAGGCGATGAACTCCCAGAACCCCGAACTGCGCTACGCGCTGTCGCGGCGCTTCGACGAAGTCGAGTCCAACGACGACATCTGGATGGCCGTGCTCACCGGGGCCGGAGAGCGGGCATTCTGTGCAGGCGCCGACCTCAAGCACCGCGCCCGGGAGCGGGAGGCCACGCCCGAGCAGCGCGCCGAGTGGGCACGCATGGCGGCCGAGACCACGAGCATCATCGAGCGCTGGTACTTTCCCAAGCCGGTGATCGCCCGGGTCAACGGGTTTGCGCTCGGCGGCGGGCTGGAACTGGCCATGGCCTGCGACATCATCGTCGCCGCGGATCCCGCCGAGTTCGGCCTCCCGGAGCCGCGGCGGGGGCTGATCGCCGGGTCCGCGGGCGTCCACCGCCTGCCGCGCCAGGTCGGGCTGAAGGCCGCCATGGGCTACCTGCTGACGGGGCGCCACATGTCCGCGGCGCGCGCGTACGAGCTTGGACTCGTCAACCAGGTGGTGCCGCTCTCCGAACTCGACGAAGCCGTGGACGCGTGGATCGCGGACATCCTGCGTTGCGCCCCGTTGGGGGTGCGCGCCCCGTAGGGAGCCACCCGGCG
>VXNE01000147.1 GCA_009840715.1 Gammaproteobacteria bacterium | reverse complement strand
GCCGAGCGCGGCTGCACCGAGGTCGAGGCGGCCGTCAGGATCGCCGCGGAGATAGACGCGGCGCGGGGGATCGCCGGGTGACGCGCGGCGCATCCGAATCGGTTTGTTCGCAGCGGGCCGGGGAACGCGCGTTCCTTCCCCCTCCCCGACGCCGGGACGCCCCCGGCCCGCTGCCCTTCGCGGCCAGTGCCGCGCGAACGCTGGCGGCGGCCTGGCTGGCGCTCGGCGGCCTCGCGCACGCGGGGGAGACGGTCACCTCGGCCGACATCCTCGCCGCGTCCGCGGACCTCGACTGCCTGGACTACCGTCCGGTCGGCGGCTGCGCGTGGCTGCGCTGCGGGATCGACGGCTGTTCGATGCGAACGAGCGTCAAGTACCGGCACTACGTGCCCGACGCGGTGGTGACCGCGTATCCGGCGGCGGGGTTGACCCCGTGGATCGAGATGCGCGCCCTCGACGGCGCCGACGGCGGCACCTACGCGAAGGGCGCCGGCAGCCGGGCGTCGACCGGACTGCGCTTCAAGCTGGCGCAGGCGATCGGCTCGCCGGGCATCGCCTGGATCGAGGGGCTGGACCTGGCGACGACCGTGTGCGAGCCGGCGGCGACGCCGCTCGTGCCCTACTACGCGAGCGCGCTGGACCCCATGTGGCGGACGCCGGAGCTGCAGGCGGCGTCGACGCTGAGGCACGTCCTGCGCTCGGTGCGCGAGCCGGGTCCGCTCGGATCCCTGTGGGGGGCGCTGTACCCGCGCACGGGGTTCGTGCAGCAGCACCACGACTACAAGGCCGGCGCGGTCGCGGCCCAGCGCGTGGCCGACATCGTCACGCGCCGAAACCAGCTCCACGTCTACCGTCCGCTGCTCGGCGACTCCGGCGACGGCCAGTGGCCGCCCGGGGCGGTCGTGGAAGGCCACGCGGACACCCACAAGTGGCAGCCGCTCGCGCCCCGCGTGGGGAGCTGCTCGGTGTTCGCCGCCTTCGCCTCGCCGCCGGCCGGGGTCGTCGATTCGCTCGGGGCGAACGTGTCGTCGAGCGGCGCGTACGCCTGGAACCTCTGGCGGCCCTACGCGTGCTGCGCGCGCCGCGGGCAGTGGCTGGTCTCGCACTGGTAGGAACCACGAAAGGAACGAACGCGATGAAACGAACGACATCGGCGGCCCTGGCCGCGCTGCTGGCCGCGGCGCTCCCGGCCCTGGCCGACGACGAGCTCCTGTACCGCCTCGGCGGCGCGGAGCCGATCAGCCTCGGGCCGTCGGTGCGGGCCTCGACCCTGCGTCTCGGCGTCTCCGCCGAGTGGGAGTCGGACCTCGTGTGCGGCAACTTCGACGTGGCGTCGTCCGTGCGCAACCAGCTGAACGGCGTCTCCGGCGCTTTCCAGGAGGTGATGGGCAACGTCGTGCAGACGGCGCAAGGGGTGGTGGCCTCGCTGCCGGCACTCGCCATCCAGCGGCTGAACCCCGGCCTCTACGACCTCCTGCAGAACGGCGTGCTCGAGGCCGGGCAGGAGTTCCGCGTGGCGAAGCTCCGGTGCGACGAGATCGCCGACGACATGGGCGACACGCTCGTCCACGAGAGCTGGTCCGGCATCGCCCGGGCCGACTACTGGCGCCGCCAGGTGAACGTCGGCGGGCGCGACGTGGTGGAGGTGGTGCGGGAGGCGGACGCCTCCGGCGCGGACGGCGGCGTGCCGTGGATCGGCGGGACCGGCGGGCGGCGCCGGCCAGGAGCCCATCGAGGCGGTCGGCGACGTCTCCAGGGCCGGCTACAACCTGCTGCTCGGCCGCGCTCCGGACGATGTCTCGGCGGTGGGACCGGCCGCGTGCGGGGAGTCGGACATCTGCATGGCGTGGGACGATCCGGACCAGCTCGCGGCCTGGATGCGCCGGGTGGTCGGCGAGATCGAGGTGCGCACCTGCGACGGCTGCCGCCGCGTGACGAGCCGGGCCGGACTCGGCCTGGCCTCGCTGTACCGGCGCGAGAGGAGCGAACTGCAGAACGTCCTGCGGCCGCTCGCGCAGACGGACGCGGTGCCGGGCGAGGCGGTGCTCGACGGTCTGGGCGGCGGCGCGGGGTTCCGCGTCACCCGCCGCGTGATCGAGGCGATCCGCGAGGAGGCGCGCCCCGTCGACGTCGCCGACCGGCTCGCCGGCGAGCTGGCGGTGGGGCGGGTGATGGAGCAGGCGGCGATGGCGCGCCGGGCGCTGCTGGCCGGGATGCGCGAGCCGCACGTCGCCAACAACGAGGCGGCGCTCAGGCAGTCGGAGCGGGCGCTGGTCGAGCTCGACCGGGAGATCCGCCAGATGGAGGTGGAGCTGCGCGTCAAGGCGCTGGTCGCCTCCAACAGCTCCGTGGCCGTGCTGCAGCGGGCCGGGATCCGCAAGCGGATTCCCGTGTGGGAGGCTTCGCCGGGCGGCGGACTGCGCGAGGGGGCGCCGGAGTGAACGTGCGGCGGTGGCTCGCGTCCGTCGCGGCGGCGGCCCTGGCGATCGTCGCCGCGGTGGTGGTGCCGCCCGTCTGGATCGTCGCCGCGGACGCGGCGCTGGCGCCGTGGCGGCCCGGGCTGGGCGGCCTGCGCGCTGTCTGGT